>NZ_JBSIBZ010000130.1:0-19681 GCF_058245575.1 Streptomyces sp. UF-297
GCGCCAGCGCGGCCAGCGCGGCGGCCCGGCGGCGGTGCGGGCCCGCCGGGCGGGGCCCGGCGGCGCGACGGAGCGCCCGGGACGGCAGCGGCAGCTTCATCGGTCGCCCTTCGCGTCGTCGGCGGCGTCGGCGTTTGCCGTTCCCTCGCCGTCCGTCAGCCGGGAGGCGTCCATCGGCAGCCGCAGGGTGAAGACCGCCCCGCCCTCCTCGGAGTTGGCGGCGGTGATCTCCCCGCCGTGGATGTGCGCGTTCTCCAGCGCGATCGACAGGCCCAGACCGCTGCCCTCCGAGCGCGGCCGGGACGCGCTGGCCTTGTAGAAGCGGTCGAAGACGTGCGGCAGGACCTCCTCGGGGATGCCGGGGCCGTGGTCGCGCACCCGGATCAGCAGGTCCTCGCCCGCCGGCGCGGCCTCGGTGCGTACGGACACCCGTACCGGAGAGCCGCCGTGCTTGAGCGCGTTGCCGATCAGGTTGGCCAGGATCACGTCCAGGCGGCGCGGGTCCAGGCGGGCCACGATGCCGCGCTCGGCGTCCAGTTCGACCGCGTCCAGCCAGGCGCGGGCGTCGATGCAGGCGGTGACCTGGTCGGCGACGTCCACGTCGTCCAGGACCAGGCGGGCGGTTCCCGCGTCGAAGCGGGTGACCTCCATGAGGTTCTCCACCAGGTCGTTCAGCCGCCGGGTCTCGCTGACCACCAGCTGCACCGCGGGCGCGATCATCGGGTCCAGGGAGTCCTGCTCCTCCTCCAGCACGTCGGTCACCGCGGTGATCGCCGTCAGGGGCGTGCGCAGCTCGTGCGACATGTCGGCGACGAAGCGCCGCGAGGACGCCTCGCGCCCGCTCAGCTCCGCCACCCGCTGCTCCAGGCGCTCGGCCGTACTGTTGAACGTCCGTGACAGTTCCGCCAGTTCGTCGGTCCCGGTCACCCGCAGCCGGGTGTCCAGCTTGCCCTCGCCCAGCGCGCGGGCCGCGTGGCCCAGGCGCTGCACGGGCCGCAGCACCGTCGTCGCGGCGGCCTGGGCCAGCAGCGCGGAGCCCACCAGCGCCAGCGCGGTGGCGATCCCCAGCGACCAGGCCAGGGAGTTGAGGTCGGCGCGCTCGGTGGCCAGCGACTTGGCCATGTAGCCGGTCGGGCCGCCGCCGATCACCTTGGCGCCCGCGACGAGATAGGGGGTGCCGCCGATCTCCTTGCGCTGCCAGTACAGGTGGTACGGGTACGGGTTGGCCTCGTCCACCTTGCGCCGCTCGTTGACCGCCTTGCGCAGCGACGCGGGCACGGTGCTGAGCGTGAGCACGTCGTTGTCGGTGGTCACCGCGCAGTCCTTGCCCTCGTTGTCCACCCCGATCAGCAGCACGGTGTAGTTCTGCGGGCCCTTGGCCATCTGCTGCGCGGCGGTCTTGAGTTCGCTGCAGCGCGGCCGCAGCGGCATCGAACGCGTGTGGTCCTCAAGGGACTTGGTGAAGTCCTTCAGGGCGGCGTTCTGGGTGCGGTCCAGCACGGCGTTGCGGTTGAGCCAGTACGCGATGCCCGAGGCGGAGACCGCCGCGGTCAGCGCTACCAGCGCGAAGACGATGACGAGCCGCAGGCGCAGGCTGCCCATGCGCGGCAGCATGGAGGCCCAGCCGCTCAGCCGGCCGGTGCGTCGGGTCACTGCGGCGTGTCCAGCCGGTAGCCGACACCACGGACCGTACGGATCAGGGTCGGGGAGGACGGCACGTCCTCGACCTTCGCGCGCAGCCGCTGGACACAGGCGTCCACCAGGCGCGAGTCACCGAGGTAGTCGTGCTCCCACACCAGCCGCAGCAGCTGCTGGCGGGACAGCGCCTGGCCGGGGCGGCGGCTGAGCTCCAGCAGCAACCGCAGCTCGGTGGGGGTCAGTTGGAGGTCCTCGCCGTTCTTGGTGACGGTCATGGCCGACCTGTCGATGACCAGCGAACCAAAGGTCGCCGAGTCGTTGGACTCGCGCTCCCCGCGGCGCAGCACGGCCCGGATGCGGGCGTCCAGCACCCGGCCCTGGACCGGCTTGACGACATAGTCGTCCGCCCCCGACTCCAGCCCGACCACCACGTCGATGTCGTCGTTTCGGGCGGTGAGCAGGATGATGGGCAGTTGGTCCGTACGACGAATGCGCCGGCACACCTCGAAACCGTCGATGCCCGGCAGCATCACATCCAGCACGATCAGGTCGGGCCGCTGCTCCCGCAGGAGCTTGAGGCCGTCCTCGCCCGTCGCCGCGGTCACCACACGGTGACCCTGGCGTGACAGGGAGAGTTCGAGGGCCGTGCGGATGGCGTCGTCGTCCTCGATCAGCAACAGGAAAGGCACATCGGCCATTCTGGCCCATGCCGCGCCAGGAGTACGACCGACGGAGCTGGGCCACACACCCGTACGCCTCCCGGGGCCCCGGGCCCGGTCCCGGCCGGCCCCGCCCGGCCCTTGCGGCACCGGCCTGTCACTCGCCACCCGGCCCTGTGACAGGCCTGTGACAGTCGACGGACAACGCGATGAAACTGCTCGGGCAGGATTTTGCTCATCAACGAACCGACCAGGCTCAACCGACGGGGGGCGCGAGATGAACACACTGCACGGCACCACCAACAGCGCAGTTATCACGCGTCTCCATGACGTGGTGCGGGCCTCTGAGAAGTCCGGTGTCGTGAGCGGGCGGGGGTGCGCTCGCGGCACCGGACGTCATCGGCCGCCGTACATGGTGGCGATCGACGCCCTGGGGGAGACCTCCAGGGGGAACGACGGGGGGCACGGGGGAAAGAACGGGGGGTCGCCGTACGGGGAGGCCACCGGGGAGCGGAGCTGCACGTCGGAGCCGGAGAGCGCCGAAGCGGCGTTCACCGCCTACGTCCAGGAGCGCCGCGCCTCCCTGTACGCGACTGCCTTTCACCTGACCGGTGACCGCCACGAGGCCGAGGACCTGCTGCAGAGCGCGCTGTTCTCGACCTACCGGGCCTGGGACCGGATCACCGACAAGGCGGCCGTGGGCGGCTATCTGCGCCGCACGATGACCAACCTGCACATCAGTGCGTGGCGTCGGCGCAAGCTCAACGAATACCCGACCGAGGAACTGCCCGAGACGGTGGGCGAGGCGGACGCGATGCGCGGCACCGAGCTGCGCGCCGTGCTCTGGCAGGCGCTGGCGCGGCTGCCCGAGACGCAGCGCACCATGCTCGTACTGCGCTACTACGAGGGCCGTACGGACCCGGAGATCGCGGACATTCTCAACATCAGCGTCGGCACGGTGAAGTCGAGCATCTGGCGCTCGCTGCGCCGGCTGCGCGACGACGAGGTGCTCGCCTTCGGCCGCGACGAGCAGGAGTCCTTCGGCGAGCTCGTGGCCTGAGGGTGGGGGTCAGCAAGAAAACGGGGGGACTTACGGGGGACACGGGGGAAGGGAGCGGGGCCGGGCGGCCGGGGGGTCTGCCCGACTCCGCTCCTTTGTGTGTGCGGACCGTACGGCTACGGGTGCGCCCTCACTGTGCCCGTACGGTGATCACCGGCTCGTGGCGCACCGGGAAGTTCACCGAGTTCGCGATGAAGCACTTGGCGTGCGCCTCTTCGTGCAGGACACGGGCCCGGTGCACCAGATCCTCGGAGGCCACCTCCACCTGCGGGCGCAGCACCACCTCGGTGAAGCGCCCGCCGCCCTTGCCGTCCTCGGCCATCGTGCCCTGCGCCGCGTCCGTATAGGCGGTGACCGCCAGGCCCGCCAGGGAGCACAGCGCCAGATACGAGAGCATGTGGCACTGCGCGAGCGAGGCGAGCAGCAGCTGCTCGGGGTTCCAGCGGTCCGTCGTGCCGCGGAAGGCGGCGTCCGCGGTGCCCAGGAGCGGGGGCGGGCCGTCGGCGCTCACCTCGTGATCGCGGCCGTAGGAGCGGTAGTCGGCGGTTCCCGAGCCGGTGTTGCCGGTCCAGGTGATCCGGGTCTCGTAGCGGTGCTGCCTGGGCATGCGTCCCCTCCTCGCGGGCCGGGAGCGGGCCGGTGTGCCCGCCCGCCGTCAGGTGCGCAGGGGAGCGGCTTCCCCCGGACATCCCGGAAGGTCCGCCCCCGTGGCTCCCGCGGAGGATATCCGGGCGTCGATACGGGCCAGCGCCTCGGGCCTGGCACACGGATGGGCGCCGAGCGCGGTCTGGCGGGCCACGACGCCGCGCTCGGCGCGCAGCAGCCGCAGACCGCGGCGCAGCAGGTACAGCACGGGCTTGCGGCCCTCGCGCAGATCGCGCGCCAGGCGCCGCCGGAAGGTGGTCACCGGGCGCCCGGACAGGCACAGCGCGTCGGCGAGCAGCCCCGCCTCGCGGCACAGCGCGGTGAGATCGGCGGCGAAGATGCCCTCGGCGACGAACAGCGGCGCTTTGCCGAGGTCGAGCGGGCGCTGGCCGGTGACCGAGCTGGTGGCGATGGAGTAGACGGGGACGGTGGTGCGGCCCGTACGGCACAGCGCGTCGATCGCGGCGAGGGCGGCCGTGGCGTCCCACGACAGCGGGGAGTCCCAGTCGGCGCCGCCGCCGTCCGGGAGCTGCGGCAGCGTCGGGTCGGTGCCCTCCTTGTAGAAGTCGTCCAGGTTGAGCACGGGCAGGCCCGTACGGGCGGCGAGCGAGGACTTGCCGGAGCCGGAGGGGCCGGTCAGCAGGACGACACGGGCGGTGGGGCCGGCGGGGGCGGCAGGGGAGCCGCCCGCGGCGAGGGGCGCGGCGAGGGTGTCGGTGGGGACACCGGCGGGGGACTGGGAGCTCACGGGGAACCATTGTCGGGCATGGCGCCGTGCGGGGGACCCCGGCGTGCGCGGTGGATCGGGCCGCGGCGCCTCAACTACGCTACGCACGCGGCCGATTACGCACCATCGCCCGCTGCTCACGCACCGAACCCACGAACCACAGGCAGGTGACGGATGGCCTCTCACGCACGTCCCAGGAAGAGCCGCGTCGCAGGCGGTCTGATGCGCGCAGGGCTGGCGGTCTCGGCGGCCGGCGCCGCGCTCGCGGCCGGTGGCGCGGCGAGCGCCCACGCGGCCGTCGCCGGGACCTCCTCCGACCTCGCGCTGAGCACGCCCATCGGCGACCTGGACACCGGCGGACCGGCCGGCGCGGGCCACGCGGTCACCGAGGCCCTGCGCCAGTCGGCGGCCGGCACCGTCAACCCCGCCAAGAACCTCCGCCTGGACCCCCTCGCCGGCACCGGCGTCGACCCCCTGTCCAACTCCGTGGGCACCCAGATCGCCGACTTCAAGCCGCTCAGCAGCGCCACCGCCACGGGCCCCCTCTCCCGTGGCGACTCCCTGGGCGAACTCCCCGTGACGGGCCCGGCGCTGAGCCTGCTGCCGGACTGAGGGTCGTGCGGCCGCGCGGCCGTGCGGACAAAAAAGCCCCGCCTCCCGGATGCGTACCGGGAGACGGGGCTTTCGGGGGTCCGGGGCCGGGTCAGTAGCCGCCGCCGGAGCCGCCCACGGGCTCGGTGGTGTGCCAGACCGTCTTCGTCTCCAGGAAGGCGGTGAGGCGGGAGGTGCCCGGGTCGGCAAAGAAGTCCACAGGCTGTGGACGCAGGACGCGCTTGAGGTTGTCGGCCGCCGCGATCTCCAGGTCGCGGGCCAGGTCGGCGTCCGCGCCCGTCAGGTCGATGGCGTTGACGTCCTGGTGCGCGGCGAGCGGGGCCGCGATCTCGGCGGTCTTTCCGGAGAGGAGGTTGACCACGCCGCCCGGGACGTCGGAGGTGGCCAGCACCTCGCCGAGCGAGAGCGCGGGCAGCGGGGCCTTCTCGGAGGCGATCACGACGGCCGTGTTGCCCGTCGCGATGACCGGGGCGAGGACGGAGACCAGGCCCAGGAAGGACGAGTCCTGCGGGGCCAGGACGGCCACCACGCCCGTCGGCTCCGGCGTCGAGAGGTTGAAGAACGGGCCCGCGACCGGGTTGGCCCCGCCCACGACCTGGCCGATCTTGTCGGTCCAGCCCGCGTACCAGACCCAGCGGTCGATCGCCGCGTCGACCTGGGCGGCGGCCTTGGACTTGGAGATGCCCTCCGCGTCCGCCACTTCCCCTACGAACTGGTCCTTGCGGCCCTCCAGCATCTCCGCGACGCGGTAGAGGACCTGGCCGCGGTTGTACGCGGTCGCGCCCGACCAGCCGCCGAACGCCTTGCGCGCGGCGACGACCGCGTCCCGGGCGTCCTTGCGGGAGGAGAGGGGAGCGTTGGCCAGCCACTTGCCCTTGCTGTCCTGCACTTCGTACACCCGGCCGCTCTCGGAGCGGGGGAACTTGCCCCCGACGTACAGCTTGTAGGTCTTCAGGACGCTGAGACGGTCAGACATTGAGGTACGCCTCCAGGCCGTGGCGACCGCCCTCGCGGCCGAAGCCCGACTCCTTGTAGCCGCCGAACGGCGAGGTGGGGTCGAACTTGTTGAACGTGTTGGACCAGATGACGCCCGCGCGCAGCTTGCCGGCGACGGCCAGGATGCGCGAGCCCTTCTCCGACCAGATGCCCGCCGAGAGGCCGTACTGCGTGTTGTTGGCCTTGGCGACCGCCTCGTCGGGCGTACGGAAGGACAGCACCGACAGGACCGGGCCGAAGATCTCGTCGCGGGCGATGGTGTGCGCCTGGGTGACGTTGGTGAAGAGCGTCGGGGCGAACCAGTAGCCGGAGGTGGGCAGTTCGCAGGCGGGGGACCAGCGCTCGGCGCCCTCGGCCTCGCCCGTCTCGGCGAGCGCGGTGATACGGGCCAGCTGCTCGGCGGAGTTGATGGCGCCGATGTCGGTGTTCTTGTCCAGCGGGTCGCCCAGGCGCAGCGTGGACAGGCGCCGCTTGAGAGCGTCCAGCAGCTCGTCCTGGACCGACTCCTGGACCAGCAGGCGCGAGCCCGCGCAGCAGACCTGGCCCTGGTTGAAGAAGATGCCCGTGACGATGCCCTCGACGGCCTGGTCGATGGGGGCGTCGTCGAAGACGATGTTGGCGCCCTTGCCGCCCAGCTCCAGGGTGAGCTTCTTGTCCGTGCCCGCGACCGTGCGCGCGATCTCCTTGCCGACGGCCGTGGAGCCGGTGAAGGCGACCTTGTCGACGTCCGGGTGGGCGGTCAGGGCCGCGCCCGCGTCCCCGTACCCGGGAAGGATGTTGACGACGCCCTTGGGCAGGCCCGCCTGGCGGCAGATGTCGGCGAAGAAGAGCGCGGACAGCGGGGTCGTCTCGGCGGGCTTGAGGACCACGGTGTTGCCGGTGGCCAGCGCCGGGGCGATCTTCCACGCGAGCATCAACAGCGGGAAGTTCCACGGGATGACCTGGCCGGCGACGCCGAGTGGCGCCGGGTTGGGGCCGAAGCCCGCGTGGTCGAGCTTGTCGGCCCAGCCCGCGTAGTAGAAGAAGTGCGCGGCGACCAGGGGGAGGTCCGCGTCGCGGGTCTCCTTGATCGGCTTGCCGTTGTCCAGGGTCTCCAGGACGGCCAGCTCGCGGCTGCGCTCCTGGATGATCCGGGCGATCCGGAAGAGGTACTTGGCACGCTCGGAACCGGGCAGCGCCGACCACTTCTCGAAGGCCTTGCGGGCGGCCTTGACCGCGCGGTCCACGTCCTCGGCGCTCGCCCGCGCGACCTCGGAGAGGACTTCCTCGGAGGAAGGGGAGACGGTCTTGAAGACCTTGCCGTCGGAGGCCTCGGTGAACTCGCCGTCGATGAACAGGCCGTAGGACGGCGCGATGTCGACGACCGAGCGGGACTCGGGCGCCGGTGCGTACTCGAAGATGCTGGCGGTGTTGACGGTGTTGGTCATGGTCAGTCCACCGTGACGTAGTCGGGGCCGGAGTAGCGGCCGGTGCTGAGCTTCTGGCGCTGCATCAGCAGGTCGTTGAGGAGGCTGGAGGCGCCGAAGCGGAACCAGTCGGCGCTCAGCCAGTCCTCGCCCAGCGTCTCGTTGACCATCACCAGGTACTTGACGGCGTCCTTGGTCGTACGGATACCGCCGGCCGGCTTCACCCCGACCTGTACCCCGGTGGCGGCGCGGAAGTCGCGCACGGCCTCCAGCATCAGCAGCGTGACGGGCGGGGTGGCGTTCACGGCCACCTTGCCGGTGGAGGTCTTGATGAAGTCGGCGCCCGCGAGCATCGCCAGCCAGGAGACCCGGCGCACGTTGTCGTACGTCTTCAGCTCGCCGGTCTCGAAGATGACCTTGAGGCGGGCCGCGCTGCCGTCCGCGCGCCGGCAGGCCTCCTTGACCTGCTTGATCTCTTCGAAGACCTGGAGGTAGCGGCCGGAGAGGAAGGCGCCGCGGTCGATCACCATGTCGATCTCGTCGGCGCCGGCCGCGACCGCGTCACGGGTGTCGGCGAGCTTGACCGGCAGCGCGGCCCGGCCCGCCGGGAAGGCGGTGGCCACGGAGGCGACGCGGATGCCGGAGTCGCCCAGCGCATCCTTGGCGGTCGCCACCATGTCGGGGTAGACGCAGATGGCCGCGACCTGCGGGGAGGTGCGGTCGAGGGGGTCCGGGTGGACGCCCTTGGCGCACAGCGCCCGGACCTTGCCCGGGGTGTCCGCGCCTTCGAGCGTCGTCAGGTCGATCATCGAGATGGCCAGGTCGATGGCGTGCGCCTTGGCCGTGGTCTTGATCGAGCGGGTGCCGAGGGCGGCGGCGCGGGCCTGGAGCCCCACCGCGTCGACGCCGGGGAGTCCGTGCAGGAAGCGGCGCAGCGCACCGTCGTCGGCGGTCACGTCCGCCATCGACGCCAGGCGTTCCGCGGCGTCGTTGCCGGGTGCGGGTACTGCCGTGAAGGCTTTGGGCATGGTCACGAGGGGAGCATATCTACGCGCGTAGCATCCTGTCATCCCCTTGGGAGAAAAGACCTGCGGGCTTCACGGAGCGGGCCGGGAGGCGGGCAGTACGGCCCGTACCCCTACCTTCGGCACGGCGGCTCGGACGGCCGCGCTCGCGCGCGAATGATGCCGTAACGCAATGTCCGGCATCCGGACGGTCAGGCACAATCGGCTCCATGACGAGCCCGGACTCCTCCTCCCCGCCGCAGCAGCAGCACGCCGAGCGCAGTTACCGCTCGCCCGCCGCCATCGTCGGCGGAGTGCTGCTGCTCCTGCTCGGCGCCTGGCTCGGCGGCGACGCGCTGATCCGGGGCGAGGGCCGTACGAAGCTGCTGGCGCTGGCCGGGCTGCTGTGCTTCGTACCGCTGGCGGTCGCCTACACCGTGCGGCCCGTGGTGCGGGCCGGCGAGGACCGTCTGACGGTGCGCAACCCCTTCCGTACGATCACGCTGCCCTGGGCGGCGGTGGAGGACCTGCGCGCGTCCTTCTCCAGCGAGGTCTTCGCGGGCGGCGGCAAGTACCAGCTGTGGGCCGTCCCGGTCTCGCTGCGGCAGCGCAAGAAGGCCAACCGGCAGGCCGCCAGGTCCGCCGACCGGGCCGCCAAGAACCAGTTCGGGGTGCACTCGGACGCGGGCCCCGCGCCGCGCGCCACCGCCGACCGGACCCTGGACGAACTGCGCGAGCTCCAGGAGCGCTGCGCCGGGCGCGAGGGCGCACAGGGCCCCGTGGTGGTGCGGTGGGCCTACGAGATCATCGCGCCGTGCGTGGTGGGCGCGGTGGCGCTGGCGGTGCTGCTCGCCCTGTGAGGGCCCGGGTCCCGGCCGGGCCCTACGGCGCTCCCGTGTAGACCAGCGCCATGTACGCCCCGAAGTACGCCGAGCCCACGGCCGCGCCGCCCAGCACCAGCACTGCGATACGCCGCCGCGCGCGGGCGATCGCCAGGGCCAGGGGGAGCAGCAGCGGGAAGCCGGGGAGCAGGAAGCGGGCGCGCGGGAAGTAGACGCCGCCGCTGCCCAGCACGATGGCCAGCAGGACGCCGCTGAAGACCAGCAGCGGCAGCGGCTGGCGGTCGGCCAGGCACAGCAGGTAGAGGACCACCGACGCGATCAGCACCAGCGAGACGACCACGAGGAAGAGCTGCGGGCGGGACTGGTAGGTGAGGGTGGCGCGCAGCGAGCGCAGCGTCTCCACGCCCCCGTCCCACTGGTTGCGCCACTTCTTCTGGACCGCGAAGTAGCCGTCGGCGCGCCCCAGCCGCAGGCCCACCCAGCCCACGTACCCGAGCCATCCCAGCGGGGCGAGCGCGCAGCCCGCCGCGATGCGCCACGTGCGGGCGCGCGGCGGGGCCGTACCGCGCAGGCGCCAGAGGGTGACCAGGGCGGTGACGGACACCGCGGCGGCGATGGCCAGGCCGGTGGGGCGGGTGAGCCCGGCGAGCAGGGACAGGGCGCCCGCCCACAGCCAGCGGCCGCTCAGCACGGCGTACAGGGACCACGCGACCAGGGCCGTGAACAGGGACTCGGTGTAGCCCATCCACTGCACCAGGGCGACCGGGGCACTGCCCCACAGCAGGGTGAGCACGGTGCCCACGCGGCGCCCGTACAGCCTCTCGCCGACCGCGAAGATCCCCCAGGCGGCGAGGAAGGAGCAGCCGACGGCGACCAGCAGGCCGATGGTGGCGCGCGAGCCCGGCGTGACGCCCGCCACCGCCTTGACGATCACCGGGTAGAGCGGGAAGAAGGCCAGGTTGTTCTCGTGGTAGCCGCGGGGGCTCAGGGCGCTCTCGTAGCCGTGGTCGGCGATGCCCAGGTACCAGCCGGAGTCCCACTGGGTGGCGAGGACCGGCCACAGCCCGTGGTGCTTGAGGTGGGCCCACTTCATCAGGACCAGCGCGCCCAGCAGCCGGATCGCGGTGTAGCCGAGCAGGGCGGGGGCCGCGCGGCGCAGCGCGGCGGCGAGCAGCTGCCGCGGGCCCGGCGGCGAAAGGGGCGGTGCCGGTGCGGCGGCGGCCGTGGGGAGCGCGGTGGTGGGCACTGCGGCAACTCCTGGAGCCAAGGGGCGCGTTGTGCGTTCCGGCTCCAGGTTTGCTCGCGGGCGCGCGCAGGGCCGCCGGGAGCTGCGACAGGTGCAGTAGGCCTGTCACCCGTACGGGAACGGGCCCCAAGACGGTAAGTCCCAGGGCCCGCTGTGCCGTACTCGGCTCAGATGCCGGCCGCCGCCGACAGATCGGCCTTGACCGCGGCCAGTGCCTCGGCCGCCTTCGTACGGGCCGCGCCCAGCTCGGCCGCGGAGCCGACCGGGACGACGACCTCCAGGTAGCACTTGAGCTTGGGCTCGGTACCGCTGGGGCGGACCACCACCCGGCCCGACTCCACGCCGGTCTCCTGCGAGCCCGCCAGGTAGTAGCGCAGGCCGTCGGTCGGCGGCAGCGCCTGCGTCCCCTGCGCCAGGTCGTCGGAGGAGGACACCGCCAGGCCCGCCAGCGCCGTCGGCGGCTGCTCGCGCAGCCGCTTCATGGCGGCGGCGATCAGGCCCAGGTCCTGGACGCGCACGGAGAGCTGGTCGGTGGCGTGCAGACCGAACTCCAGGGCGAGGTCGTCCAGGAGGTCGGTGAGCGTGCGGCCGGACTGCTTGAGCTCGGCGGCCAGCTCGGTGATCAGCAGGGCGGCGGTGATGCCGTCCTTGTCGCGGACGCCCTCGGGGTCCACGCAGTAGCCCAGCGCCTCCTCGTAGGCGTAGCGCAGGCCGTCCACCCGGGCCAGCCACTTGAAGCCGGTCAGGGTCTCCTCGTACGGCAGCGAGGCGGCGGCCGCGATCCGCGACATCAGCGAGGACGACACGATCGTGGTCGCGAAGGTGCCGCCTTCTCCCTGACGGGCGCGTTCCTTGCTGACCAGGTGCGCGGCCAGCAGCGCGCCCACCTCGTCGCCGCGCAGCATGCGCCAGCCGTCCTTGGTACCGGGGGCCGGGACGGCCACGGCGCAGCGGTCCGCGTCCGGGTCGTTGGCGATGACGATGTCCGGGCCGACCGAGCGGGCGGTGGCGAAGGACAGGTCCATCGCCCCCGGCTCCTCCGGGTTGGGGAAGGCGACGGTGGGGAAGTCCGGGTCCGGCTCGGCCTGTTCGGCGACCACCGTCGGGGCCGGGAAACCGGCCCGCGCGAAGGCGGCGACCAGCACATCGCGCCCCACGCCGTGCATCGGCGTGTAGACGACCTGGGTGTCGCGCGGCGAGCCCGGGGTGAGCACGGCGTCCGTACGCGCCAGGTAGGCCTCCAGGACCTCCTCGCCCAGGGTCTCCCAGCCGCTCTCGGGGCGCGGCACGTCGTTCAGGGAGGCCACCGCGGCGATCCGCTCGGCGATCTCGCCGTCCGCGGGCGGCACGATCTGCGAGCCGTCGCCCAGGTAGACCTTGTAGCCGTTGTCGCGCGGCGGGTTGTGGCTGGCGGTGACCTCGACACCGGCCACGGCGCCCAGGTGCCTGATGGCGAAGGCCAGCACGGGGGTCGGCAGCGGGCGCGGCAGCACGGCGGCGCGCAGCCCCGCGCCGACCATCACGGCCGCGGTGTCGCGGGCGAAGTCGGCGCTCTTGTAGCGCGCGTCGTAGCCGATGACGACCAGGCCGTCTCCCTGGCCCTGGTCCTTCAGGTAGGCGGCGAGCCCGGCTGCCGCCCGGATGACGACGGAACGGTTCATCCGCATCGGTCCTGCGCCCAGCTCACCGCGCAGCCCCGCGGTGCCGAACTGGAGGGTCCCGGCGAAGCGGCCGCCGAGCTCCTCGACGTCCTCGGCCTCGATGAGCTTGGCCAGCTCGTCCCGGGTCTCCGGGTCCGGGTCCTCCGACAGCCAGGCCCGTGCCTGTGCGATCAGTTCCTGCTGCACGGTGGGTTCCACCTCTCGCGTGCTCTCGCGTGGTCACAATGCGCTGCTGCGCGGGGTCACTTCCCCGGCCGCGGCCCGGCGATACCCGGCGCGGTCGGGATCGGGCCACGGCCCGGCGTACGCGGGGCGCGGCCTTGAGCCGCGCCCGCCCGCAGGGCCGCCCACGGGCACGGCCGGTGTGTCTGCCCCACAGGCGGTGGCGCGTACCTCCCGTACGCACCCGACCTGCGGGACCCACGCACCGGCCGGGTCCGTCGCCCGTCAGAGCTTGCCGAGCACCTGGCCCAGCAGGCTGCCCATCCGGGTCGCGGAGTCGCGGCCGGCCTGCAGCACCTCTTCGTGGTTGAGCGGCTCGCCGGTCATGCCCGCGGCGAGGTTGGTCACCAGCGAGAGGCCCAGCACCTCGGCGCCGGCCTCGCGGGCCGCGATGGCCTCCAGGACCGTCGACATGCCGACCAGGTCCGCGCCCATGGTGCGCAGCATCTTGATCTCGGCGGGGGTCTCGTAGTGCGGCCCGGGGAGCTGGGCGTACACGCCCTCCTCCAGCGTCGCGTCGACCTCCTTGCACAGCGCGCGCAGCCGCGGCGAGTACAGGTCGGTGAGGTCGACGAAGTTGGCGCCGGCGATGGGGGAGGTCGCGGTCAGGTTGAGGTGGTCGCTGATCAGGACCGGCTGACCGGGGCGCATGCCCTCGCGCAGACCGCCGCAGCCGTTGGTGAGCACGACGGTCTTGCAGCCGGCGGCGACGGCGGTACGCACGCCGTGCGCGACGGCGGCCACACCGCGGCCCTCGTAGAAGTGCGTACGGCCCAGGAAGACCAGGGCGCGCTTCTCACCGACGGTGTACGAGCGGATCTTGCCGCCGTGGCCGGCGACGGCGGGGGGCGGGAAGCCGGGCAGCTCGGTGACCGGGAACTCGTGCTCGGGCGCGCCGAGGGAGTCCGCGGCCGGAGCCCAGCCCGAGCCCATGACCAGGGCGACGTCGTGGGTCTCGGCGCCGGTCAGCTCGCGCAGACGGGCGGCGGCGGCGTCGGCGGCACCCTGCGGGTCGCGGGCGATGTCCGAAGTAGCAGATGCGTTCACGCGGACGAGGGTAGCGGGTAATCGCCTACGCGCGTAGATGTCGCTGCCGACGGCGTCGTGACGATCGCGTTGTGGCTTCCTACGGGCGAGGCGCCGCGGGCCCCGTCAGTCGGTGATGACGATGTCCTTGTCGTTGAAGATCTCGACGATGAAAATCAGCAGCCGGCCCAGGCTGATGGAGTACTCGACCATGACGTTCTGGGTGAGCCGCACGGTGCGGTCGTCGCCCGTGGAACTTATCGCGCGCGACGCCGGCAGGAAGGGGTCACGGGCCAGTACGGCGATGCCCTTGTCGAACGCGACGCGCTGCTGGTCGTCGAGCCGGTCGCGGGCCGTCGCGGCCTGCTCGGTGAAGTAGACCTGGTACGTACGCGAGCCGGTCATGGGGATCTCCCCTTCGTGCATCGATCCTGCCCGGATTCTATGAGGCCGGGTGACCTCAGCAGGGCCGTTTGCGCAGTTCCATCACATAGTCGTGCGGGGCGCCCGCGGACTCCGCCGCATCCGCGATCTCGCCCAGGTAGCGGGCCGAGGGCAGGCCGCCCTCGTAGCCGTTCAGGACGTACACCCAGGCGGCCTCGTCGCCGTCCAGGGTGTGCACCCGCACCCGCATCCGGCGGTAGATGTCCAGGCCCACGCCCTCCCAGCGGTCCATGGACTCCTCGTCCATGGGGGCGATGTCGTACAGGGCCACGAAGACCTGGGAGCGGGGGGCCTCCACGATCGTGGCCAGGGCGCCCTCCCAGCCCATCTGCTCGCCGCCGAAGGTCAGCCGCCAGCCGTTCAGCCAGCCCGTGCCGCGCAGCGGCGAGTGCGGTGCGCGGCGGGTCATCAGCCGCGCGTCGAGGTTGCCGGCGTACGCGGCGTAGAGCGACATGGCTCCGAGGGTACGGGAGGTTCCCCGGGCGCCTCTTGGTACGCACGGTTCGTACAGACGCCCCCAAGGGGAATGCCGCACGGGCGTGCGGGACAATGGAGTACGTGACTCGGATCGTGATCATCGGTGGCGGACCCGGCGGATACGAGGCGGCCCTGGTGGCAGCCTCTCTCGGCGCGGAGGTGACCGTCGTCGACTGCGACGGTCTGGGCGGAGCGTCGGTGCTGACCGACTGCGTGCCGTCGAAGACTCTTATCGCGACGGCCGAGGTGATGACGACCTTCGACTCCTCGTACGAAGAGCTCGGCATCATCGTGGCGGACGACACGCCGCACGTGGAGCAGGCGGCGCGGGTGGTCGGTGTGGACCTGGGCAAGGTCAACCGGCGGGTGAAGCGGCTCGCGCTGGCGCAGTCGCACGACATCACGGCGTCGGTGACCCGCGCGGGCGGCAAGGTGATGCGCGGCCGCGGGCGGCTGGAGCCGGGGCAGGCGCCGGACGGCTCGCGCAAGGTGACCGTGCGGGCGGCCGACGGCAGCGAGCAGACGCTGACCGCGGACGCCGTGCTGGTGGCCACCGGCGCGCACCCGCGCGAGATCCCGGACGCGCTGCCCGACGGCGAGCGCATCCTGAACTGGACGCAGGTCTACGACCTGGAGGAGCTCCCCGAGGAGCTCATCGTGGTCGGCTCGGGTGTCACCGGCGCCGAGTTCGCCGGCGCGTACCAGGCGCTGGGCTCGCGGGTCACCCTCGTCTCCTCGCGCGACCGGGTGCTGCCGGGCGAGGACCCGGACGCCGCGGCCGTCCTGGAGGACGTCTTCAGGCGGCGCGGCATGAACGTCATGGCGCGCTCGCGCGCCCAGTCGGCCAAGCGGGTCGGCGACCGCGTCGAGGTGACCCTCGCGGACGGCCGTACGATCTCCGGCACGCACTGCCTGATGGCGGTCGGCTCCATCCCCAACACCGAGGGGATCGGCCTGGAGGAGGCCGGGGTCAAGCTGAAGGACTCCGGGCACATCTGGACCGACAAGGTCTCGCGCACCTCCGCCCCCGGCGTGTACGCCGCCGGTGACTGCACGGGCGTCTTCGCGCTCGCCTCCGTCGCCGCGATGCAGGGCCGGATCGCGATGTACCACTTCCTGGGCGACGCGGTCGCGCCGCTCAACCTCAAGACGGTCTCCGCCAACGTTTTCACCGACCCCGAGATCGCCACCGTCGGCTACTCGCAGGCGGACGTGGACAACGGCACGATCGACGCACGGGTGGTCAAGCTGCCGCTGCTGCGCAACCCGCGCGCCAAGATGCAGGGCATCCGCGACGGCTTCGTGAAGCTGTTCTGCCGTCCCGGAACGGGCATCGTGGTCGGCGGTGTGGTCGTGGCGCCGCGCGCCAGCGAACTGATTCATCCGATTTCGATCGCGGTCGACAACAATCTGACCGTCGAGCAGATCGCCAGCGCGTTCACGGTCTACCCCTCGCTGTCCGGGTCGATCGCCGAGGTGGCGCGGCAGCTGCACACCCGCAAGACCTCCAGCGAGTAGGCGGGCCGGCGGGCCGCCTTTCGGGCCCGGCGAGCGGATGTACGGGAGGCGCACGCCCGCGCGGGCGGCGCCTCCGGCATATACCACGCGGTGAACGACGTGGCGAACAACTTCCGTTAATTGGTGCAACCTGCTGAAAACAGACGGTCGTTGGCGTTACTGTCAGTTTCGTGTTCGCTGCAGAACGTCGCCAATTGATCCTTGAAATGGTGCGTGCGAACGGAGCGGTTTCGCTCCGTGAGCTCGCCCGCGTCGTCCAGACCTCCGAAGTGACCGTACGGAGAGACGTGCGGGCGCTGGAGGCAGAAGGACTCCTCGACCGTCGGCACGGCGGTGCGGTGCTTCCGGGTGGCTTCACCCGGGAGTCCGGCTTTCCGCAGAAATCCCATCTAGCGACCGCTGAGAAGACGGCCATCGCCGATCTGGCGGCGGGCTTCGTCGAAGAGGGCGAAGCCATCGTCGTCGGCGCGGGGACGACCACGCAGGAGCTGGCGCGCCGGCTCGCCCGCGTGCCCGGCCTGACCGTGGTCACCAACTCCCTTCTCGTCGCGCAGGCGTTGGCGCATGCCAACCGCGTCGAGGTCGTGATGACCGGCGGCACCCTGCGCGGTTCCAACTACGCCCTGGTGGGCAGCGGTGCCGAGCAGTCCCTCCAGGGGCTGCGGGTCTCCCGCGCCTTCCTCTCGGGCAGCGGGCTGACCGCCGAGCGCGGCCTGTCCACCTCCAACATGCTCTCCGCCAGCGTCGACCGGGCGCTGGTGCAGGCGGCGGCGGAGGTGGTCGTGCTCGCCGACCACACCAAGCTGGGCACCGACACCATGTTCCAGACGGTCCCCACCGATGTGATCACGCGCCTGGTCACGGACGACCCGCCGGGCCACGACGACCGCGCGGCCACCGAGCTGCAGGCGCTGGCCGACCAGGGCGTGCAGATCTCCGTGGCCAGCGCCTCGGGTGCGGGTCCGGGCCCCGGACAGACGGGCGTGGAGAGCGCTCCGCCGGAGAGGAGAGGGCCCAGGCGGGACATGCCGCTGCCCGCGCCGCGGCGCAACCACCCGCCCTCGGGCGGCGGTTCCGGGCCGCAATTGCGGGCGGCCGCGCCGTTGGGCGATACGCCGGGGCGGGTGGCGGATCTGGCGCCGCGGCGCCGCTGAGCGTCCGCCCTGGATGCGTCGGGTGTCGTCCGCGGGTGCGTCGTGGCTGGTCGCGCCCGCGGCGGAGCCGCACACCGGCGCAGCCCCGCGTCCCTTCGGGGCGCGGGCGGCCGCGCTCAGGGGTCGGCCCGCAGGCCTGTCAGGGTCAACGTCAGCAGGCGGTCGGCCAGTTCGGGGTCGTCGGGGGACTCCTCGACGGCCAGGGCGATGCCGTTGGTCAGCTGCATCAGGTCGCTGATGCTCACGCCGGGGCGTACGGCCCCGGCCTCCTGGGCGCGCTGCAGCAGCCGCCCGCCCGCCTCGCGCATCGGCACGCTGCAGCACGCCATCCCCGAGCTGTCGTCCGTGGAGGCGGCCATCAGGGCCCGCGAGAGCCCCCGGTAGGTGCTGGCGTGCACGATGATGGCGCGCAGCCAGTCCACCAGCGCCCGGCACGGCTCCGGTGACTCGCCCAGCTCCCTGGCCCGGGTCAGCAGCGCGTTGACCTCGCCCTGGAAGACCGCGCCCATCAGCGCCGTCCGGTTGGGGAAGTGCCGGTAGAGGGTGCCGATGCCCACGCCCGCGCGGCGCGCGATGTCCTCCAGCGAGGTGTCCGTGCCGTGCTCGGTGAAGGCGGTACGGGCCTCGGCCAGCAGCCGCTCGTAGTTGCGGCGCGCGTCGGCGCGCATGGGGCGTCCGGAGGCCTGCGCGATCCGGGCGGAAGCCTGCCCGGGCCGCGCCGCGCCCTTCTCGGCCCGTACGGAATCTGCGGCCGCCCGTCCCACGGTCGAGCGCCCCGCCGTCTCGGTCGCCATCGCCGTCCTCCCTGCTGCGTCCTCCGGGGTGCCCCCGGGCCCGGCGGCCCTGTCCCGGCCTGGTGCGTCAAGGATGCCATTGGCCGCGGCGCGGGCCCGCCCCTGGAGCGGATCCGCTCCCCGTGACCGCGGGAGTCGGACACCCCGCCGCTGTACGTACGTATGTCCGAGCCGCTGGGTGACCGGCAGGCGACGTACAGGCGACCCGGCGAGGGCGCGTCTGCGAACAACTCCCCATCCGGGCAACGAGGTTCCCCCACTCGCCATCAAACCTGGCGCAATGAGGTCTTCAGAGACCGCTGTGCCGAACGAGTGATGGGAAATCCGAGGAACGTCATGGGACTGACCAGCCGATCGCTGTTGTACGCCATGATCGCGGTCGCCGTGGTCTGCGTGGGACTCACGCTCTGGCTGTGGCCGCGCTTCGCCGGCCGCGGACCGCTGGCCATATTGGGCCGGCTCGGCTCGATCGCCGCGACCCAGCTGGCGATCGTCGCCGCGCTGGGCCTGGGCGTGAACGCCAACTTCCAGTTCTACGGCTCCTGGCAGGAGCTGCTGGGCAACTACGACGACGCGCCGGGCGCGGTGGACAAGTGGGGCGACAACGGGGCCGCGGGCCCGGCAGGGGACCCCTCCAAGGGCCTCGTACAGGCCTCGGGGCCCGAAGGGCTGGACAAGGTGCACGGCGTCCCCAAGGGGCCGCCGGACAAGAACGGCAAGGTGGAGACCGTACGCATCGTCGGCAAGCGCACCAAGGTCGTGAACCCCTCGTACGTCTATCTGCCGCCGCAGTACTTCCAAAAGCCCTACCAGCGCCAGCGCTTCCCCGTCATGGTCGCGATCAGCGGCTACCCGGGCGGCATCTTCCTGCTCGGCCAGCACCTGCGCATCCCGGAGACCGCGAGCAAGCTGATCGCCCAGGGCAAGATGCCGCCGACCGTCATCGTGATGCTGCGGCCCACCATCGCGCCGCCGCGCGACACCCAGTGCGTGGACGTGCCGGGCGGGCCGCAGGCCGAGACCTTCTTCGCCAAGGACCTGCCCGACGCCCTCAAGTCGCACTACCGCGTCGGGCACGGCGCGGGCTCCTGGGGCGTGCTGGGCTACTCCTCCGGCGGCAGCTGCTCCCTCCAGCTGGCGATGCGCCACCCCGGCGTCTACACCTCGGCCGCGGCCCTGTCGCCCGAGTTCAAGGTCAGCAACGACGCCACGACCGGCAACCTGTTCGGCGACGACAAGGACCGCGGCCGGCGCAAGCAGAGCCACGACCTGATGTGGCGGCTGAAGAACCTGCCCGTGCCGCCGGTGAACGTGCTGATCGGCACGAGCCGGGAGGGGGAGGGCAACTTCCCCAAGGCCAAGGCGTTCATGGAGGCGGTCAAGCCGCCGATGAAGGCGGACGCGATCGTGCTGGACCGCGGCAGCCACAACTTCGCCACCTGGCGGCGCGAACTGCCCGCCGCGCTGCAGTGGATGGGCAAGTCGCTCACCTTCCCGCAGGACGTGGTGGGCACCTCCTGAGACGGTACGCACGAGGGGCGCCCCGCCTC
>NZ_JBSIBZ010000131.1:0-19614 GCF_058245575.1 Streptomyces sp. UF-297
CCGCCCCCCCCCCCCCCCCCCCCCCCCCCCCCCCCCCCCCCCCCCCCTCCGCCAGGGCCGCGACGAACCCCTCCGCCTTGCGGCGCGAGGGCACGTACCGGGCGGGCCCGACCGCGAGCCCGATGCGCTCGTGGCCCAGCTCGGCCAGGTGCCGTACCGCGATGCGCGCCGCGGCCCCGTCGTCCGGCGAGACGCAGGGCGCGGCGACGCGCTCGTTGTAGCCGTTGATGAGTACGTACGGCACGCCCCGATCCGTCAGCCGCAGATAGCGGGCGGGGTCGGCGCCGGTGTCGGCGTGCAGCCCGGACAGGAAGACGATGCCGGTGACCCCGCGCGCCTCCAGCTGCTCGACCAGCTCGTCCTCGGTGGCGCCGCCCGGCAGCTGGGTGCACAGCACGGGGGTGTAGCCGTGCCCGGCCAGCGCCTGCTCGATGATCTGGGCGAAGGCCGGGAAGATCGGGTTGGTCAGCTCGGGCACGACCAGCCCGACCAGTCCGGCCGAGCGCCGCCGCAGCCGTAAGGGGCGTTCGTGGCCCAGCAGGTCCAGGGCGGCCAGGACCCGATCGCGGGTCGAACGGGCCACCCCCGCCCTGCCGTTGAGGACGCGGCTGACGGTCGCCTCGCTGACCTCGGCCTGCGCGGCGATCTCCGCCAGCCGCGGCGGTGAGCTGGAACTCACTCCTCCCACCACACGCAGGCGTCGGCGGGCAGCGTGCAGCCGCCGTCCGCCGGGCCCACGGCGCAGGACGCGAGCAGCACGCGCCCGTAAGCGGGGATCACGGCGGCGGTCCGCGCCGTGTTGAGCGTGCACACCAGGCCGCCGGGGCGCCGGAAGGCCAGTACGCCCTCGGGGGCCGCCAGCCACTGCACCGTGTCGCCGGCGCCCAGGCCCGGGTGGCTGCGGCGCAGCGCCAGCGCGCGGCGGTACAGCTCCAGCGTCGAGTCCGGATCGCCGCTCTGGGCGGCCACGCTCAGCCGCGCCCACTCCGGCGGCTGCGGCAGCCAGCTGCCCCCGCTGCCGAAGCCGTACGGTGCCTCCTCGCCCGACCAGGGGATCGGTACCCGGCAGCCGTCGCGCAGCCCGTCCTGCCCGTCCTCGCGGCCGGCCCGGGCGAACGCCGGGTCCTGGCGCACCTCGTCGGGCAGGTCGGTGACCTCGGGCAGGCCCAGTTCCTCGCCCTGGTAGAGGTAGGCGGAGCCGGGCAGCGCCAGCATCAACAGGGTGGCGGCGCGGGCGCGTTCGGGGCCGCCGAGGCGGGTGGTGTGGCGGACCACGTCGTGGTTGGAGAGCACCCAGGTGGCGGGCGCGCCCACCGGGCGCATCGCGTCCAGGGAGGCGTCGATGACCTGACGCAGCTCGCTCGCGTCCCACGGGGTGGTCAGGTACTGGAAGTTGAAGGCCTGGTGCAGCTCGTCGGGGCGCAGGTACAGGGCGGTGCGCTCGGGGCTGGGCGTCCAGGCCTCGGCGACGGCGATGCGCTCGCCCGCGTACTCGTCCAGCACCGTGCGCCAGGAGCGGTAGATCTCGTGCACGCCGTCCTGGTCGAAGAAGGGCAGCACCTGGTTGCCCAGCAGCTTGAGCTGTTCGCCGTGGCCCGTGTCCGGCAGGCCGGGCGCCTTGACCAGGCCGTGCGCCACATCGACCCGGAAGCCGTCCACGCCCAGGTCGAGCCAGAAGCGCAGGATGGAGCGGAACTCGTCGCGTACGGCGGGGTGGTCCCAGTGGAAGTCGGGCTGTTCGGGCGCGAAGAGGTGGAGGTACCACTCGCCGTCGGCGACCCTGGTCCAGGCCGGGCCGCCGAAGACGGACTCCCAGTCGTTGGGCGGCGCTTCGCCGTTGACGCCGCGCCCCTTGCGGAAGTGGAAGCGCTCGCGCAGCGGGGAGCCGGGGCCCTGCTCCAGCGCCCGCCGGAACCACTCGTGCTGGTCCGAGCAGTGGTTGGGGACGATGTCGACGATGATGCGCAGGCCCAGCTCGTGCGCCTCGACGATGAGGGCCTCGGCGTCGGCCAGGGTGCCGAACATCGGGTCGATGGCGCGGTAGTCGGCGACGTCGTAGCCGGCGTCGGCCTGCGGGGAGGCGTAGAAGGGGCTGAGCCAGACGGCGTCCACGCCCAGGTCCCGCAGGTAGGGCAGGCGCCGGCGGATGCCGGGCAGGTCGCCCATGCCGTCGCCGTTGCCGTCGGCGAAGCTGCGCGGGTAGACCTGGTAGATCACCGCGTCGCGCCACCAGCCGGTGGCGTCAGCGAGGTCGTGCTGTGCGGTCATGTCATCCCTTGGTGGTGCCGGCGGTCAGTCCGGCGACGAGGTGGCGCTGGGCGAAGGCGAAGACGAGCGCGGCCGGTACGGCGATGATCACGGCGGCGGCGGTCATCGAACCCCAGTCGTTGACGTACTGGTTGACGAAGGTCTGCAGGCCGCCGGCGAGGGTGAGGTTCTCCTCGCCGGTCATGAAGGCGGAGGCGTAGGCGACCTCGGCCCAGGCCGTGACGAAGGTGTAGAAGCCGGTGACGGCCAGTCCGGGCCTGGCGAGCGGGAGGACCAGGCGCCAGAAGGTGCCGAAGGGGTTGAGCCCGTCGACCCGGCCCGACTCGTCGATCTCCACCGGGATGGTGTCGAAGAAGCCCTTCATCATCCAGGCGCAGAACGGCACGGCGATGGTCAGGTACGTCAGCACCAGTCCGGCGGGCTGGTTGAGCAGCCCCAGGTTCGCCAGCAGGTTGTACAGCGGCACGATCAGCACGGCCACCGGGAACATCTGGGTGATCAGCAGCAGCCACATCAGCGGGCGCATGCCCGGGAAGCGGAAGCGGCTGACCGCGTAGCCGGTGGTCGCGGCGATGAAGACGCCGAGGAGGGTGGTCACCGCGACGACCAGCACCGAGTTCCCGAACCAGGTCAGAAAGGAGGTGTCGGCCAGGACGTGGCGGTAGTTGGCGAAGGTGAAGTCGGTGACGGGCTCGGTGGTGAACGCGTCGTTCTTCGGTTTGAAGGAGGTCACCAGCAGCCACAGCGGCGGGAAGACCGCGATGACGGAGGCGAGGATGAGGGTCAGATGCAGCCCGGCGGAGGCCAGTGGGCTCCGCTTGTTGCGGTCGGCGCGCACGCTCACCACACCTCTCCCTGCTTGCGCAGCGCCCGCCGGTAAACGACGGCGATCACCGCGAGCAGCAGCAGGATCAGTACGCCCCAGGTCGCCGACTGGGAGAAGTTGCGCGGGCTGTCGACGAAGGAGAGCCGGTAGGCGTACGTCACCAGGATCTCGGTGGCGTCCCCCGGGCCTCCCCGGGTGAGCAGGTAGATCACCGGGAACATGTTGAAGGTCCAGATGGTGGAGAGCAGGATCACCGTGCTGCTGACCGCGCGCAGCCCGGGCACGGTGATGTTGCGGAACCGCTGCCAGGCGTTGGCGCCGTCCATCTCGGCGGCCTCGTACAGCTCGCCGGGGATGGACTGCAGTCCGCCCATCAGCGCGACGAGCATGAACGGCACGCCGAGCCAGACGTTGACGGCGATGACCGAGAGCTTGGCCCAGGTGGGGTCGTTCAGCCAGGGCACCGCGTCGATGCCGCCGCCGGTCAGGACCTTGTTGAGCAGGCCGTTCTTCTCGTTGTAGAGCATCCGCCAGGTGAAGACGGAGATGAAGGCGGGGATCGCCCAGGGCAGGATCAGCGCCAGCCGGTAGAAGGTGCGGCCGCGCAGCTTGCGGTTGAGCATGTTCGCCAGGGTCAGGCCGATGAGGAAGGTGAGGGACACACAGCCCACCGTCCACAGCGCGGTCCAGCCCAGCCGGCCCCAGAAGACGCCGTCGCGCAGGACCGCGGTGTAGTTGTCCAGCCCCACGAAGTCGTACGTCGCCGGGATGTGGTTCATGCCGATGGTGCGCTCGACATTGGCCTCGTCGGCGTCGGTGAGGGAGAGGTAGACGCCGCGCGCGAGGGGGTAGCCGATGATGACGCCGATGACGAGCACCACCGGGGCCACCATCGTCCAGGCGTACCAGTGGGTGCCAAGAGCCCTGCGCATACGGCCCGGTGGGGCCTTCGTCTCCGTGCTGCGCGCCGGTGCCGCGAGCGTCACTTGTAGTCCTTGAGCAGCTTGCGGTACGCGTCGCCGGTGGCCTTGGCGGCCTGCTCGGGCGAGGAGGCGCCGGTGAGGACCTTGTTCATCTGGACCTTGATGGGCTCGAAGAGGGAGTTGCCCTCGGCGATCCAGGGGCGCTGGACGGCCTTGTCGACGGCGGGCTTGAAGAACCGCACCATCTCGTTGTCCTTGACCGAGCGGGCCGCGTACACGGACTTGCGGGTGGGCAGCAGGCTGAGCTTCTCGGTGGTCTGCTGCTGGATCTTGGCCGAGCTCATGTACTTCACGAACTCATAGGCGGCGCGCTGGTTCTTGGTGCCCGCGTACACCGAGAGGTTCCAGCCGCCCTGCGGGGAGCCCTGGGCGGCGCTGCCGGCCGGTACGGGCGCCACGCCGAGGTTGTCCTTGCCGGCGGGGGCCTTGAACTCCTTGCCGGCACGGGCGCCCTCGATGTCCCAGGGGCCGTCGACGGCCATCGCGACCGCGCCGTCCTTGAGGGCCCTCAGCTGGTTCTCCTGGCCGTCGGTGGCGTCCGTGACGGCCGCGCCGGAGTCGACCAGGTCCTTGATCGCGGCGAACGCCTTGACGCCCTCGGCGTCGTCGATCTTCACGGTCTTCGCCTTGGCGTCGACCATGTCGCCGCCCTCGCCGTAGAGGTAGGGCAGGAACCAGTACGGGTCGTCCCCGCGCAGGTAGAGCGCGGTGGCCCCGGTCTTCTCCTTGATCTTCTTCGCGGAGGACTTCAGCTCCGCGAAGGTCCTGGGCACCTGGACGCCGGCCTGCTTGAGCAGCTTCTTGTTGTAGAAGAGGCCGAGGCTGTCGATGACCTGCGGCGCCGCGTAGGTCTTGTCCTTGAACTTCGTGGAGCCCAGCGCCTGCGGCAGGTAGTCGCCGGTGTCGTCCAGGGCCGGGGTGCCGTCCAGCGGGGCGAGGTAGCCGAGGTTGGCGAAGTCGGCGACCCAGGCGACCTCGGTGCGCATCACGTCGGGGGCCCCGGCGCCGCCGCCGGCCGCGTTCTTGAACTTGGCGTTGGCATCGCCGAAGGGCACGCTGACGTACTTGACCTTCACGCCGGGGTGCTCCTTGGAGAAGCTCTCGGCCAGTGCCTTGTACGTCGCCTTCTCGGCGTCGTTGGAGGTGTCCCAGAAGGTCACGGTGCCCGACAGGGGGCCCGTGCTGTCGGCCTCGGAGCCGCCCTCGCCACCACCGCACGCCGTCGCCACCAGTGCCAGCCCCGCGACCAGCGCGGTGGCCGCTATGCCACGCCGCATGTGAACTCCTTAGGGAAATACCTGAGATGGCGGTCAGGAACGTAACAGCGCCGCAAAGAAACCGAAAGACCTTGCGGCAAATTTCTGAAAACCTGCTGTAACGATGCGCTCGCGGTGTCGGCGCCCCCGTCACCCCCGGGCGGCCCGCGCGTTGAGCCCGTATTGAGTCCGCAGACGTTCCTTCGACCTCTACAGGGATGGCCGATGACCCAGGAGCTCACTTCCACCGCACCCGCCCGCCCGGCGGCCGGACCCGGGCGCCAACCGGGGTGGTGGCGCGACGCCGTGATCTACCAGATCTACGTGCGCTCCTTCGCCGACAGCGACGGCGACGGCATCGGCGACCTGCCCGGGGCCCGCGAACGCCTGCCCTACCTGCGGGACCTGGGCGTGGACGCCGTCTGGCTCACCCCCTTCTACGCCTCCCCGCAGGCCGACGGCGGCTACGACGTCGCCGACTACCGCGCCGTGGACCCGCTCTTCGGCGACCTGCGGGACGCCGACGCCTTCGTGCGCACCGCCCACGAGCTGGGCCTGCGGGTGATCGTCGACATCGTCCCCAACCACACCTCCGACCAGCACCCCTGGTTCCAGGACCCCGACCTGGCCCGCGAGCGCTACATCTTCCGCCCCGGCAAGGGCCCCGGCGGCCAACTGCCGCCCAACGACTGGGAGTCCGTCTTCGGCGGCCCCGCCTGGACCCGTACGGACCGCGGCGACTGGTACCTCCACCTCTTCGCCCCCGAACAGCCCGACCTGGACTGGGAGAAGGAGGACGTACGCGCGGAGTTCGAGTCCATCCTGCGCTTCTGGCTCGACCTGGGCGTCGACGGCTTCCGCATCGATGTCGCCCACGGCATGATCAAGGCACCGGGCCTGCCCGACATCGGGCACAAGGAGCAGGCCAAGCTCATCGGCTCCCAGGTGCTGCCCTTCTTCGACCAGGACGGCGTGCACGAGATCCACCGCTCCTGGCGCCGGCTGCTGGACTCCTACGGCGGCGAGCGCATCGGCGTCGCCGAGGCCTGGGCCCCCAGCCCCGAGCGCCTGGCCCTGTACGTCCGCCCCGACGAACTGCACCAGGCCTTCAACTTCCACTTCCTGACCGCCGATTGGGATGCCGCCTCGCTGCGCGGCGTCATCGACGGCTCGCTCGCCGCCACCACCTCCGTCGGCGCCCCCACCACCTGGGTGCTCTCCAACCACGACGTGGTCCGCCACACCACCCGCCTCGGCGGCCCCGAACGCGCCCGCGCCGCCACCCTGTTGATGCTGGCGCTGCCCGGCTCCGCCTACCTCTACCAGGGCGAGGAACTGGGCCTGCCCGAGGTCACCGACCTGCCCGACGAGGTGCGCCAGGACCCGGCGTTCGCCCGGGCCGGCCGCGAGGAGGGCCAGGACGGCTTCCGCGACGGCTGCCGGGTACCGATCCCCTGGTCGGGCGAGGAGGCACCGTACGGCTTCGGACCCGGCGACAGCTGGCTGCCGCAGCCCGAGGCCTGGCGGGAGCTGTCCGTACAGGCCCAGAGCGGGAAGGAGTCCTCCACACTGGAGCTCTACCGCCGCGCGCTGACGCTGCGCCACACACACCCGGCGCTCGGCGCGGGCGACGGCATCCAGTGGCTGCCCGCCCCCGAGGGCGTGCTGTCCTTCAGCCGCCGCTCGCCCGACGGCGACACGGTGCTGTGCGCCGTCAACACCACCGCCCGCGAGGTGGAAGTACCGCTGCCCGGACAGCTCTTGCTCTCCAGCGCAGGCCCGCGGGCGGGCGGCCGCGGCGGCGCGGCCGGTAGCGGAGGCGGTGCCGCGACAGCCGTACTCCCGGGCGATTCCTGCACCTGGTGGGCAATCTGACACCTGACCGGTACAGTCCCGTGCATGACCGCCCGGCTGGCCGATATCGCAGCGCAGGCGGGTGTCAGCGAGGCCACCGTCAGCCGGGTTCTCAACGGAAAGCCCGGCGTCTCCGCCACCACCCGCCAGTTGGTGCTTGCCGCACTCGACGTGCTGGGTTACGAGCGTCCGGTGCGGCTGCGGCGGCGCAGCGCGGGACTGGTCGGACTGATCACCCCGGAGCTGGAGAACCCGATATTCCCGGCCTTCGCCCAGGTGATCGGGCAGGCCCTGACCCGCCAGGGCTACACCCCGGTCCTGGCGACGCAGACTCCGGGCGGCTCCACCGAGGACGAGCTGACCGAGATGCTCGTGGACCGCGGTGTGGCCGGCATCATCTTCGTCTCCGGGCTGCACGCCGACACCTCCGCCGACATGCAGCGCTACGAGCAGCTGCGCGGCCAGGGCGTCCCCTTCGTCCTGATCAACGGCTTCTCGGACAAGGTCAGGGCGCCCTTCATCTCCCCCGACGACCGGGCCGCCATCGACCTGGCGATCACCCATCTCTCCGCGCTGGGCCACGAGCGGATCGGGCTGGCGCTGGGGCCCAAGCGGTTCGTGCCCGTACAGCGCAAGATCGAAGGCTTTGTGCACAGCATGGGCCGGCGGCTCGGCCTCTCCGAGGAGCGGGCCGCCGAGCTGGTCCAGCACTCCCTCTACACCCTCGAAGGCGGCCAGGCCGCGGCGTTCGCGCTGATCGACCGCGGAGCCACCGCCATCGTGTGCGCCAGCGACATGATGGCGCTGGGCGCGGTGCGGGCGGCCCGGCAGCGCGGCCTGGACGTGCCCCGCGACATCTCCGTGGTCGGCTACGACGACTCGCCCCTGATCGCCTTCACCGACCCACCGCTGACCACGATCCGCCAGCCGGTCCCGGCGATGGGACAAGCCGCGGTGCGGGCCCTGCTGGAGGAGATCGGCGGGACGCCGGCGCCGCACAGCGAGTACGTCTTCCACCCCGAGCTGGTGGTACGCGGTTCAACCGCCTCGGCGCCGCGACGCTCCCGTAGCGTTCCGCCTCCCACCAGCGCGGATGCCCCTGACGGGCGCCCCTCCCCCGCAAGTGCTAGACGGGTGGCACAAGACCCGACTGGAGGATGATCGGCGGTACATCCCTTTCTGGCAGACTGTCTGCCTATGGGTGAAGCGAATGTGAGGACTCTGGACGGCCGTGCGGCCACCCCGCCACCCACCGAGGCGGCCGACGGCCGTACCTCTGGCGGCGGTGGACGGCTCTCCCGTCTGCGCTCCCCGCGCGCTCCCCGGCTGTGGTTCGAGATCCTGCTGATCGCGGTGAGCTACTGGATCTACTCGATGATCCGTAACGCCGTGCCGGAGCAGAAGGCCCAGGCGCTGAAGAACGCCGACTGGATCTGGCAGGCCGAGCACAGCCTCGGCATCGCCGTCGAGCACACCATCAATCACGCGGTGAACTCCGTGACGTGGCTGATCGTGACGATGAACTACTACTACGCCACGCTGCACTTCATCGTGACCATCGGCGTGCTGGTGTGGCTCTACCGCTGGCAACCGGGCCGGTACGCCGCCGCCCGCATGGCGCTGTTCGCGACCACCGGTATCGCACTGCTCGGCTACTACCTGTATCCGCTGGCGCCGCCGCGCCTGATGCCGGGCGGCGACTTCATCGACACCGTCGTCGTCCACCAGACCTGGGGCTCGATGGCGTCCGGCAACCTCGCCAACATGTCCAACCAGTACGCCGCCATGCCCTCGATGCACATCGGCTGGTCGCTGTGGTGCGGCGTGATCATCGCCATGCTCGCCAAGCCGCTGTGGGTGAAGGCCCTGGGCCTCCTCTACCCCACCACGACCCTGGTCGTCATCGTCTCCACCGCCAACCACTTCTGGCTCGACGCCGTCGGCGGCATCCTCTGCCTCGCCTTCGGCTTCACCCTCGCCTGCGCCTGGTACGGCACCCTCCCCTACCGCCTCCCCCGCCGCGTCGGCCCCCCGGCCCTACGAACGGCCTGACCCCACCGGGCAGAGGCCCGGTCTGGAATCACGCCCCCGTAAGGGGCGCGGGGCTGTCTCGATGTGCGGCTCCGCCGCGAGCGACCGCTGCTGGACAAGGCCGCCGGCCCGGCAAGAAAATTCTCCGCCGCGACGGCGAGCAACCACCGCGGCGCGGCCCGGC
This sequence comes from Streptomyces sp. UF-297, assembly GCF_058245575.1. NCBI lineage: Bacteria > Bacillati > Actinomycetota > Actinomycetes > Kitasatosporales > Streptomycetaceae > Streptomyces > Streptomyces sp. UF-297. The sequence continues at coordinate 9,403 of NZ_JBSIBZ010000131.1, forward strand.
GGTGCCGGACTCACCGGGACGGGTGGCGGGTGGCGAGCCCACCCGCACGGCAGCCGGGGCCGAGCCCCCGGACAAGCGGAAAGACCGGGCCCAAAGGGCCCTACGCTCCGTAGAAGAGCTCTTCCACCACCGCACGCGCCCGGCGCGTGATGCGGCGGTAGTCGTCCAGCATCTCGCCGACGTGGCCCTCCTCGTAGCCGAGGTAGCGGCCGACGGCGGACAGCTCGCGCCCGTCCCCGGGGAAGGTGTCGCCGGGGCGCCCGCGTACCAGCATCACCGCGTTGCGCACCCGCGCCGCCAGCACCCACGCCTCGTCCAGGATCTGCGCCTCTTCCCTGCCGATCAGCTCCGCCGCGCCGGCCGCGGCCAGGGCCCGGCGGGTGCGGTTGGTACGCAGGCCCGGCTCGGCCCAGCCGTGCCGCATCTGGAGCAGCTGCACGGTCCACTCCACGTCGCTCAGCCCGCCGCGCCCCAGCTTGGTGTGGGTGGTCGGGTCGGCGCCGCGCGGCATCCGCTCCGTCTCCATCCGCGCCTTGAGGCGGCGGATCTCGCGTACCGCGTCCTCCCCCAGCCCCTCCATCGGGTAGCGCAGCGGATCGATCAGCTCGACGAAGCGCTCGCCCAGGCACGCGTCGCCCGCCACCGGTTCGGCGCGCAGCAGCGCCTGGGACTCCCACACCTGTGACCAGCGCCGGTAGTACGCGGCGTAGGAGGCCAGCGAGCGCACCAGCGGCCCGCTCCTGCCCTCCGGGCGCAGATCGGCGTCGATGGCCAGCGGCGGGTCGGCGGAGGGCAGCTGCAGCAGGCGGCGCATCTCATTGGCGACGGCGAAGGCGGCCTTGGAGGCCTCCTGTTCGTCCACGCCCTCGCGCGGCTCGTACACGAACAGCACATCCGCGTCGGAGCCGTAACTCAGCTCGTGGCCGCCGAAGCGGCCCATGCCGATGACCGTGAAGCGGGCGGGCAGGGTGTCGCCCCACTGCTCGCGCACCGCGGCCCGCAGCGCGCCGGCCAGGGTCGCCGCGGTCAGGTCGGAGACGGCGCCGCCGACCACGTCGATGGCGTGGCCGTGGTCCTTCTCCACCGGGCTGGACTCGGTGCCGTACGCCCCGATCAGGTCCGCCGCAGCCGTACGGAACATCTCCCGGCGGCGCACCCCGCGGGCCGCGGCCACCGCCGCCTCGGCGCCCTCGGCGCGGCCGACCGCCGCCAGTACTTCCTGCTCCAGCGCGGCCCGCCCGCGCGGCAGCAGCCCGTCCTTGGCACCCAGCAGCGCGACCGCCTCGGGCGCGCGCATCAGCAGATCGGGGGCGAGCCGCCCGGCCGACAGCACGCGGGCGAGGTTCTCGGCGGCGGCGCCCTCGTCGCGCAGCAGCCGCAGGTACCAGGGGGTCTTGCCGAGCGCGTCGGAGACCTTGCGGAAGTTGAGCAGTCCCGCGTCGGGGTCGGCGGAGTCGGCGAACCAGCCCAGCAGCACCGGCAGCAGCGTGCGCTGGATGGCCGCCTTGCGGCTCACCCCGGAGGCCAGCGCCTCCAGGTGGCGCAGCGCGGCCACCGGGTCGGCGTACCCCAGGGCTTCGAGCCGGTGGCCCGCCGCTTTGGCGGAGAGCCGGATCTCGCCGGGCTCCAGGTGGGCGACGGCGTCCAGCAGCGGCCGGTAGAAGAGCTTCTCGTGCAGCCGGCGCACCTCGCGCGCGTGCCACTTCCACTGCTTGCGCAGGGTGTCGACGGGCTCGGTACGGATGCCCAGCGAGCGGGCCAGGGCGCGCAGTTCGCCCTCGTCCTCGGGCATGAGGTGGGTGCGGCGCAGCCGGGACAGCTGGATGCGGTGCTCCAGGGAGCGCAGGAAGCGGTACGCCTCGTCCATCGCGGCGGCGTCCTTGCGCCCCACGTAACCGCCCCTGGCCAGCGCGGCCAGCGCCTCCAGGGTGGTGGAGCTGCGCAGCGTCGCGTCGCTGCGGCCGTGCACCAACTGAAGGAGCTGTACGGCGAATTCCACATCGCGCAGCCCGCCGGGGCCCAGCTTGAGCTCCCGCTCCACCTGGGCGGCGGGGATGTTGGCGACGACCCGGCGGCGCATCTGGCGCACATCGGCGACGAAGTTCTCGCGCTCGGCGGCCTGCCACACCAGCGGGGCCACTGCCGCGCAGTACGCCTCGCCCAGGTCCGGGTCGCCCGCCACCGGGCGGGCCTTGAGCAGCGCCTGGAACTCCCAGGTCTTGGCCCAGCGCTGGTAGTAGGCAAGGTGGCTGGACAGGGTGCGTACGAGCGGCCCGTTGCGGCCCTCGGGGCGCAGATTGGCGTCCACCGGCCAGATGGTGCCCTCGGCGGTGACGTCCGAGCAGACCCGCATCAGCCGGGCGGCGATCCGGGTCGCGGCCTGCAGCGCCTTGGCCTCCTCCACCCCGTCCTTGGCCTCGGCGACGAAGATGACGTCAACGTCCGAGACGTAATTGAGCTCCCGGCCACCGCACTTGCCCATGCCGATGACCGACAGCCGGCACACCGCCGCGTCGCCCGGCTGCTCCTCGGAGGCGATCTCCAGGGCGGCGCGCAGCGTGGCGGTGGCCAGGTCGGCCAGCTCGGCCGCGGTCTGGGCCACATCGGTCGTCCCGCACACATCGCGGGCCGCGATGCCCAGCAGCGCCCTGCGGTAGGCGGCGCGCAGCGCGTCGGGCCGCGGCCGGCCGGCGTTGTCCCCGCCCCACACGCCCTCGGCCAGCGCCCGCTCGAACTCGGGGGTGGTGGGGTGCAGATCGGCGGATTCGTAGGTGACCAGGCAGTGCCAGTCGGCGGGGTGGCGGGCCAGGTGGTCGCCGAGCGCCTCGGACGCGCCGAGCACTCCCAGCAGCCGGTCGCGCAGCGGTTTGGCGGTGGCCAGGGTGCTCAGCAGCGCCTGCTGTTCCTCGGCGGGCTGTGCCTCCGCCAGGCGCACCAGGCCGCGCAGCGCCAGGTCGGGGTCGGCGGTGGCCCCCAGCGCCTCCAGGAGCACCGAGTCGTCGCGTACGGGGGCGAGTTCGGGGGCGTCCAGCAGCAGTCCGGCCGCCGAGGGATCGGTGAAACCGTGCCGCAGCAGCCGGGAGTGGGTGCTGCTCCGCCGTCCCTGCGGAGCCGCGTGATCAGCCACCTGGAAGCACTCCCTCTCAGTCGCCCAAGACCAGCCGCCGAGCGGTCGTTGCCGGTGGGCACCGGCTGGCGCCGGGTTCCTCCGACGGCCCCCGGACGGCCCGGCGAGGCCCACCTCGGGACGCTACCAGCCTGCGGCGGGACCTGCCCTTACTGTGATCGCACGCACAGGCCAGGCGTGTCCACCCCGCGACGTGAAAGGGGGAACAACCCCTCACGAAGTCTTGGGGAATACGGCCCGCAGTCCAGCCCCCCTGGTGACGAACGCGGCCCCGACGAGGGCCAGGGCGGATACGCCCTGCATCACGGCGTACCACGCAGGGCAGAGGCCGGGGATCAGGTCGACGGCGATGATCGCGATCGGCAGGACGACGGCGAGGGTGCTCAAGCGCTCGTAGGCCCGTCGCGATCCCCGCGAAGCGCTGACGGCGATCCGGTGGATCACCACGGAGACCGCCAGCAGCAGTGCCGACCGGACCCACATGAACGTGGTCACCGAGTGGCCGCTGACCGCCATCGCGGCAACCGTTCCGAGCACGATGGCGCTGATGACGCCGTAGAGCACGACGCACTTCTTCACCGTGCCGAAGGCCTGCTGCACCTGCGGCGCACCGAGCCGCGCTTCCTCGACCAGGTCCCCGTCGACGTTTCCCATGCCTTCTCTTCCTCCGCCTTGATCCGTCGTGCTCCGTCTCGCTGTGGCATCGACGCTACGGAGCGCGGGAAAGGCGCGGTATGGGCCTGGGCGTACGGCGGGGTGGGTCCAGCCCCACCCCTTGCGACCAGCACGGACAGCGCGACGCGACCAGCACGGACAGCGCGACGCCGGGGGCCGACGGCGTGCGGCTGTCGGCCCGGCGTACGCGCCCGTGGGGTTCTCTGCCCTGACCTGCCCTTAAAGCACCGGCAGCATCTTGCGCAGCTCGAAGGCGGTGACCTCGGAGCGGTACTCCTCCCACTCCTGCTTCTTGTTGCGCAGGAAGAAGTCGAAGACGTGCTCGCCGAGGGTCTCGGCGACCAGTTCGCTGCGCTCCATGAGGTCGATGGCCTCGCCGAGGTTCTGCGGCAGCGGCTCGATGCCCAGGGCGCGGCGCTCGGCATCCGAGAGGGCCCAGACGTCGTCCGAGGCGCCGGGCGGGAGTTCGTACCCCTCCTCGATGCCCTTGAGACCGGCCGCGAGCAGCACGGCGTACGTCAGATAGGGGTTGGCGCCGGAGTCGATGGAGCGGACCTCGACCCGGGTCGAGCCCATCTTGCCGGGCTTGTACATGGGGACGCGGATGAGCGCGGAGCGGTTGTTGTGGCCCCAGCAGATGTACGAGGGGGCCTCGCCGCCGGCGCCCGCGGTGCGGTTGGTGCCGCCCCAGATGCGCTTGTAGGAGTTGACCCACTGGTTGGTGACGGCGGAGATCTCACCGGCGTGCTTGAGCAGTCCGGCGATGAAGGACCGCCCCACCTTGGAGAGTTGGTACTCCGCGCCCGACTCGTGGAAGGCGTTGCGGTCGCCCTCGAAGAGGGAGAGATGGGTGTGCATGCCCGAACCGGGGTGATCGGAGAAGGGCTTGGGCATGAAGGTGGCCTGGACGCCCTGCTCCAGCGCGACCTGCTTCATCACCAGGCGGAAGGTCATGATGTTGTCGGCCGTGGACAGCGCGTCGGCGTAGCGCAGGTCGATCTCCTGCTGACCGGGCGCGCCCTCGTGGTGGCTGAACTCCACCGAGATGCCCATCGACTCCAGCATGGTGATCGCCTGGCGGCGGAAGTCCATGCCGACGTTCTGCGGGGTGTGGTCGAAGTAGCCGGAGGAGTCGGCGGGGGTGGGCCGTGCGCCGTCCACCGGCTTGTTCTTGAGCAGGAAGAACTCGATCTCGGGGTGGGTGTAGAAGGTGAAGCCGAGGTCGGAGGTCTTGGCGAGGATCCGCTTGAGGACGTAGCGGGGGTCGGCGTACGACGGGGACCCGTCCGGCATGAGGATGTCGCAGAACATCCGGGCGGTGCCGGGGGCCTCGGCACGCCAGGGCAGGATCTGGAAGGTCCCCGGATCCGGCTTGGCGATCATGTCGGATTCGTACACCCGGGCGAATCCCTCGATCGCGGACCCGTCGAAGCCGATGCCCTCGTCGAAGGCCTGCTCCAGCTCGGCGGGCGCGATGGCCACCGACTTCAAGAACCCCAGTACGTCGGTGAACCACAGCCGTACGAAGCGGATGTCGCGCTCCTCGAGCGTACGGAGCACAAACTCCTGCTGCTTATCCATTTCCACCCATCCTCGCTGGTCAGGCCGCCCGTTCCCAGGCCGCGGGGCACACCGGGGGCACCTGAGCATCACACCACACGATGTCGAGCGCGTTACGTACGCGGATCTGAACGCCTCGCATCACGTGGGTGTACCGCTCCCCGCCCATACTGCCTGTTGGCGCGTGCCCCATGTAACGGCCGGTCGCGATCCGCGGGATGCTCGCGTCACGCAGGACCGGCTCGTACAGGTGCCGGAGCACGTGCGGCGTGGCCCCCTTGGGGTACCCCGCCTCACCCAGGTGGTATCGGATCCGGTCGGTCACCGTGGTCCGCAGCACCGGCTGCCCCTCATTGTGGAACACCGCCTTGATCTTGGTCGACACCCCTGCCCCCGGATCCCCCAGGACAGAGCGATCATGACCGGCGCACTGACCTCCAGGCAGCCGGCCAGGGCCCCGGAGACGCACTTCGGCAAGGGGACGGTGCGCATGTATACGAACTGGCGCCGTACCGACGCCGTGCCGTCGGGCCCGGAGTCGGTCTCGGTGCAACCGCCGCCACCAGCGAGCGGGCTTGATTCTATTGTGGTAACCGCGCGATGAGTGAACCCCGGAACGGCATATCGGAATACCCGGCCGGTCGAGGATCACGGCAAACGCGTACGGCGTGGCGGGCAAGGTTCTGACGATATGACACTTAGGCTGCCGTTCAGGACGCCTCCGGGTTGGTGCGTCGAACAGGTAGAGGCCCGCATGTTTTCAACATGCGGGCTTCGCCCGTATCACGGATTCCTTGTACGTGCAGGTTTCTGCCCGGCAGCTGCGGCCGGGGCGGCCACTCGGGGGAAATGCATCCGCTCAGCGGAGTATTTTCCGGGCCGAAAATGGCTTGCTAATTTCCTGACAGCCAGTCAGCTGGGCGGTCCGCCGCGTACCCCGCTCTCCGACCTGGGGCATCACACCGGACGCACCATCGCGTTTCGGAAGAGACGCCCAGAGTCGGCTCATCAGCGCAGACACCGGCATTGTCGGCATTCCCGTCCCGTCGCGCCGCCGGGACAAAGCCATCCGGAGCAATACGCATCGCTTAATAGTGCCTCCTGGGCGAAAAGGTGATCTTGCTCGGCCCAAAACGGTTATTGAGGTAGATGGATCACTGGCCATTACGCGAGTGACCCGCCTGTTCAGCGCGAACAACAGGAGATACCTTGCCAACGACAGTAACTGCCGCACTGCGCGGCAAACATCTGCCACGGCGGGCCGGCACCCTAGGTGTCGTGCTGCCGCTGCTGGCCTCCAGCATTGGTCTGAGTGCCGCGCCTTTTGCGCGGGCCGCAGATGCCGGTGACGGAAGCGTCAAGGTCCGCGTGGTCCGTGAGGTGAACGCGAACAAGGCCTGGGACCGGGTGCTCGAACCCGGCATGAACCAGGTGAAGGTCAACCTCACCGATGACGCCGGGAACACGATCAGCGGGACGACCGGCGCGGACGGCACGGTCACCCTCGAGCCGGGAACGAAGCTCAAGGGCGGCAAGTACCGCGTCCAGGTCATCAACCCCAAGCCGGGCGTGCTGTTCTCGGCGTTCGCCGCGGAGAAGGGCCTGGCTGCCGGCAGTACCGACGAACTCGTCAGCACCGAGGAGTTCATCGACCTCTCACACGGCAATGACGTGGAGATGACCACGGCGTTCTGGAACCCGGCGGACTACTGCCAGAAGAACGCCGATCTGGTGACCGCCTGTATCCGTAACGACAATCCGGTCGGCGAGAGGGACGTCGACACACGGACCCTGGTCAAGTTCCCGTACAACGTCCCCACCGCCAACTGGGGACAGCGGGAGAACGACGTCGACAACCTGTCGGACAAGGCGACCACGGGCGCTCTGTACGGCATCGGGTACAGCAAGCAGAAGAAGCGGATCTTCTCGGGTGCCTTCGCCCGCCGTAACGCCGAATACGGGCCCGGCAAGCAGGGCGCGATCTACGTGACCGACCGGGATTCCGGCAAGACCTCGCTGTTCACCAAGGTCCCCGGCGCCGGTACCACCGAGCACGCTCTTGGCGCCAGCAACGACCAGGATCTGGCGTTCAACAAGGCGGTGACCAAAGAGTCCCTGGGTGACGTGGAGGTCTCCGAGGACGGCAAGGACCTGTACGTCGTCAATCTGAAGAACCGGAAGCTGTACCGGTACGACGCCACCAAGGAGACCGCGGACGCGCCGAAGGCGTCGTACGACATCCCGGACCCGGGCTGTTCGTCCGCCTCGGACTGGCGTCCCTTCGGCCTGGGCGTGCAGGACGGCACCGTGTACGTGGGTGGCGTCTGCTCGGCCGAGTCGAACCAGAACAGGGCCGACATGAAGGCCGTGGTCCAGACGTTCGACCCGGCCACGGGCAAGTTCACCGGCACCGTGATGAACCAGTCGCTGGACTACCCCCGCCAGTGGGCCGACACCATCGCCACGTGCGCGGGCGGGGGCTGGTTCCCGTGGGCGGACGAGTGGCGTGACAAGCAGACCTCTCCGTACGACGGGAGAACGCGCACCTGCTCGGGCGGGCGTACGGGCTACCCGCAGCCGATCCTGGCCGACATCATCTTCGAGACCAACGGCGACATGGTCGTCAGTTTCCGTGACCGCTTCGGCGACATGGGCGGCAACGGTGTGCCCTTCAAGCCCGGGGGCCCCGCGAATCTCTCATCCATGGCGGGTGGCGACATCAACCGGGCCTGCAAGGGGCCGGACGGCAAGTTCGTGCTGGACGCCAATGGCGCCTGCACGAACAACTCCAGTGATCCCAGGGTCAAGGAGTACTACGACGGCGACCAGCGGACCGGCTGGCACCCGGAGGCATCGTTCGCCGGTATCGCGCTGTCCAAGGTCGAGGAGAACATCGCCTCCTCCGGTATCGACCCGTCCAATGAGACGTACAAGAGCGGCACCCTCTTCCTCAACCGGTTCACCGGTGCCGCGGCTGGGGGCAAGACGCTCACCAACGTCTTCGGCAAGGGCGGCGGTATGGCCGACCTGGAGGTCATGTGTGACGAGGCGCCGATCCAGATCGGCAACCGCGTCTGGTACGACGTCGACAAGGACGGCATCCAGGACCCGGGCGAGAAGCCGGTGGAGGGTGCGACCGTCAACCTGTACGACGAGAAGGGCAACAAGGTCGCGTCGACGAAGACCTCCACTCGCGGTGAGTACTACTTCGACAGCCGCGAGCACGGTCTGAAGTTCAACACGAAGTACACGATCAAGATCGACAACCCGGCGGACTACGAGGAGGGCGGCCCGCTCCACGAGTGGAGGGTCACCAAGAACGACGCCGGCACCAACGACTTCATCGACAGTGACGGCAAGGTCCCGGCCGGGGGCAAGTTCCCCGAGCACACCATCACCACCGGGAGTGCGGGCCAGAACAACCACACCTATGACTTCGGCTACAACCAGCCCGATCCCGAGGGCAAGGTCAAGGTGGTGAAGGTCGATGCCAAGACGAAGAAGCCGCTGGCGGGCGCGGAGTTCCAGCTGTGGCGCGAGTCGAACGGGACTGCGGGCCTGCAGCGGGACGGGGACAAGCCCGACACCAAGGTCGGCGCCCCCTGCACCACCAACGCCAAGGGCGAATGCTCCGCAACGGTCGCGTTGGGCACCTACTACTGGCAGGAGACAAAGGTTCCTGCCGGTTATGTGCTGCCGAACCCGGCGGTCTTCGGGCCGCTGAACCTCACCGCGGAGAACCACACCGCCGGTGTCAGCGTCACCGCGAACAACCAGCCGGTGCCGCCGGTGCGGGGCAAGGTCAAGGTCATCAAGATTGATGCCAAGACGAAGAAGCCGCTGGCGGGCGCGGAGTTCCAGCTGTGGCGCGAGTCGAACGGGACTGCGGGCCTGCAGCGGGACGGGGACAAGCCCGACACCAAGGTCGGGGAGCCCTGCACCACGGACGGCCAGGGTGTCTGCCAGCGCGGGGACCTGGAGCTGGGAACGTATTACTGGCAGGAGACCAAGGCTCCCAAGGACGACAAGGGCAAGCCGTACCCGCTGCCCAAGAACCCCGTCTTCGGGCCCATGGTCCTGACCAAGGACAACGCGAGCGCCGGCGCTTCCACCACGGTGGAGAACGTGCGGCCGACCATCACGCCCATCAAGAAGGACGAAGCCACCGACTCGGATGCCAACACCGAGGACGAGGCGGTCATTCTCCCTGACACCAAGGAGAAGGTCCTGAAGATGGACAACGTGAACAACGGCACCGAGCCGTTGATCAAGATCAAGAACGGCGACATCGTCATCAAGGGCGACGCGAAGATCAAGGATCTGAAGTGCACCTGGCCTGACGGCACCACCAGCACGGACCCCGCCGGTAGGGAGGTGCGCTGGGAGGCCTCCTGGAAGGAAGACGCCAAGACCAACCCCAAGGCCCAGTTCGCGGTCGGCGCCAGCTACAAGTGCACCGCCGTCCTGTACGACATCAAGTCGGGCGTCATGCACGGTGACAACTTCACCGTCGAGGGCGAAGGCGCCCACAGCGGGGAGCCCGTCAAGGGCGATGACCCCTGGTACGGCGTGCCGATCAAGCTGATCAAGGTCGACGGCAAGGCGAAGAAGCCGCTGGCGGGCGCTGAGTTCCAGGTGTGGCAGGAGACCAACGGCACTGCGGGTCTGCAGCGCACCGGTGGCAAGCCCGACACCAAGGTCGGTAACCCGGTCACTACGGGTGCTGACGGTACGGCCCAGCTCAAGGACCTCAAGCTGAAGATGGGCTCCACGTACTACTGGGAGGAGACCAAGGCTCCCAAGGGGTACAAGCTGCCCAAGAACCCGGTCTTCGGCCCCATGGTCCTGAC
>NZ_JBSIBZ010000132.1:0-18630 GCF_058245575.1 Streptomyces sp. UF-297
GAGTACGAAACCGTCATGACTACACCGGCCGCCCAGGCCGCGTGACCACACTTGTCACCCAAATCTGCAGCAGACCCGAATCAAGCAATCCGTCCCGGTTGGCTACATGGGCAGCCTGGGGATCCTGGTGGACAAGTACTACAAGCGACCGATGCGCATCGTTGCACTACAGAGCACCGACAGGGTGCACAGCGATTCTCGATGCCCCGCTGTGGCCGGTCGCGAAGGACACACGGACAAACGCCGTGCCCTGTTCAACGCAGACATCGCATCGCGCATGTGCGTCTGTTGTCGTGTGGAGGCCGACGGCCCGCGCGACGAGGGCCTGAGCGCGGCAGTCATCGAGCTGGTGTCCCTCCGCGAGCTGCTCGACGAAGAAGACGAGGAGGAGCAGAACCGTGATGACCCCGGGTACGTACCCAACTTCCTGAGAGCGAACTTCAACCCAGACCACTGGCGCACCATCCAGTCCGACCTGACCAAGACCGCCAGCAGCCTCCAAAGCCACCCCTGGCTGTACCACTGGGCAGCGCCATACCTGATCCGTGCCGCGTCATACGCGGAGCGCCGATGCGAGGAACGCCGCCGGCTCGTTGACGTGGCCGCAATCGAACGAACCGCGGCGGCCCTGTATGAACGCGGGCGGTCCACGCCGCAGCTGGCGCGGATGTGGCCGAGCTGGAGGCAAAGAGAGGCCTACGACAGTCCCAGTCCCGACGACGAGCACTATGACAGGAACGCTCGACTGCGCCCTCCGGACCCGGACCCCACCAGCGCCGCCGCAAACGTGACGATGGGCGTGCGGCTGCCTCCTCTGGGGTTCGACTCGGACGGGCTCCAGATGATCGACACGCTGTCGAACTGGGAGCAAGATGCATTCGCTGCCTACAAGACCGCCGCCCACTGGGCTTCCGGCACGGTCACGCTGACCGTCCCACCCGTAGTCGCTCGCGAACTTCTGTGCCCCGCCAGGAACCTCGACCTCACGGCCGGTGCCCAAGCGGCAAGCGGACAGCCGTCCATGCCCACACGCTCTGCCTGACCCTCGGAAACACGCCCTGCGCCACGACGACGCACTCCCGTCAACGCTCATGCCACCGCAGGCGGCCTGTCGCCCGTCCCTTGCCACGCTCGACGCTGCGCACCCTGCCGCCTCCGGGCGGCCCCGGGACGACGGGCCGGCGTCCACACACGCCACCGTCCCCGCTGCTTTACGCGCCGTTGTCGAGGAAGGGCATGGCACAGCCTTGCACTCCATGTGCGGGGGCTCTCGACCATGCAGGTCGGTGCACAGGCGAATCCGCTCACCCCAGTTTCCAGGTGGCATGCTCTTCCGCGGAGGAGAGGGTCCAGCCCATCAGCATCCCTGTCGCGACCAGGCGCTCGAACTCGTGAAGAAGGCTGCTCGCCGCGAGTCCGCAGAGGCGAGCCACGTGGCCGGTGTCGGCAGAGCCGTCGCGCCGAGACGGACCGGTGAGCGCGTGAAGTCCCACCGACAGTAGCTGCCCCGTCGGCCCGAGCCCGCGAGCGCGGGCCTGACGTGCTGTGCGCAGAGCCCAGTCGGCTGCCTGTCGGCGCACGGCGGAGCTCGGCATGCCGGTCACCGAGTCGGTGAGCCGACCCGTGTGGAGCGAGTCGGTGGAAAGAGCGGGGGTGACGAACCGGCTGTCCGCGAGTTCCTTCCAGGCGCTGCTCATGGATCCGTGGCCCATGCCGTGGACGAGTCCTTTGCGCAGGCGGACAGCGCTTGAGGAGGTGGCGCGCAGGACGGCCTGGAGGGCGAGGAGCCGCGCCTCGGGAGTGGTGTGAAGGGGCAGGGACGCTGCCAGATAGCTGAGCATCTGCCCGGCCAGCAGGGCACTGGCATTGACGTCGCACGGTCGGCGGTGACGTACCGGAACGCGGCGGGGTAGTGGCGAGGGGCGCGCGAGCCTGGTCTCCGGTACGACCGAAGCGTCGGCCGTGGCGTGTGCGCAGGCCGTGCACGCATCGGCGAGGCGCCACAGCCGGCCGCCGCGCTCGCGGGCGAGGACCAGGAGGACGGGGCCGGCGCAGCCGCGGTGGCGCGGATGCCAGTGGCAGCCTCGTTCGTGGCATTGGCATGTCCGCAGGTGCTGGGGGAGAGGACAGGCGCGGGCGTGCTGTGCGAGGTGCGCCAGGGCGGTGGCTCGCGCGGAGCGTCCCTGTAGTGCTTGTGGTGCCGAGGGGCACTGGGGGCAGACCAGGAGCGGCCCTTGGGGGAGAGGGCGCAGTTCGACCACCCAGGTACGTGGCGCGGAAGCGCGCATGATGCACAGCCTCATCGGCCCCCTCGACTCCTTTCCGTCCCCGCCCCGTTCGGGCCGGAGAGGCCCTGTCGGGATGCGGGGTGACGGCCGCACACCGTAGTGCAGACATCTGCCCTTCGGGGCGGCCTCCTCCCGCCCGGGTAGATAGGGCAGAGGTCTGCACTGACAGGGTTGGCGTCGCCGCCGTCGGATGGTCGGGTGACGATCTTGCCGCCCGAGCCGAACTTCGAAGCGCTCCGCCTTCGGCTCGCGCAGCTGGGGGGCGAGCGCGGCTGGTCGTACGACGACCTCGCCGAACGGACCGGCAAATCCAGGCGCACGCTCATCGAAATTGAGCAGGGCCGCACCATCGGATCGCTCGACACCTGGCACGCCCTCGGGCACGCCTTCGGCGTTCCCTTCGCCGACCTCTTCGCCGCCCTGTGTGAGGAACACGAGCCGTCAGGGTCCGCCGACTAGCCCCGGACCACCGCCATCCAGGATCACCCGAACCGGTCACCCGTCCCGAACGAACAACCGACCCGTCGGGCGCACGTTCTCAGCTCTTGGGCCGGTCGGGCGAACCCGCGGCGACACTCACCGCACTTCCAGCGTGTCACCTGGAAGCTTCACACCCATGCACTCCACCCGCGCCACGCGCCGCCACTCGGACGGCATCCCCAAGACCCACGGCCGCCGGCGTTCCCTGACCGTTGCCCACGACAGCCCCAGCCGCCTGCTGCGCATCGCCCAGTCCGCCCACTGCCGCGACTGCGGTAACCCGGTCAACTGGCACACCACCAGCAACCGGCGGGCCATCCCGCTCCACCCCTTCGAACTGCCGACCGTCATCGTCCCCGAGCCGCACCGATGGCACCTCGCCTCGGGCATCGCGCACCCCGTGGGCGACGGCAGCCCCTGGTGCCACCTCGCACACCTCACCCTGTGCCCGGCCAGCACCGCCCCCAGTGCGCTCCCACCCGCCCTGGACGACATCAGACGACGCCTCGCACTCAACACCCGCCGCCTCACCGACGCCGGCATCCTCACCCCAGGGCACCACCCCGAGACCGAGCCCCACCACGACGACTCCTGCACACCGGCGCGCCCCGTCGTCCAGCTCCTCTACGGCCGGTACATCGGCGCCGCCCCCATCCACGACATCCAATGTGTCGCCCAGACCGTACGCCGCACCCGCTGCACCAACCCCGTCCTCGCCCCCGGAACCACCCCAGGACGCTGGACCCTCATGCTGGCCGCCCCACACCGCCGTGGCACCCGACAACTTGCCCTGCCCGCATCCGACATCGCCGTCTACGACCTTGGGCACCTCCCCTACGGCGAGCAGGTCCGCTGGCGCGCACAGCGTTGCCCCACCCACGCGGCAATGACCACGGCCCCTGACCTCGCCCTCGCCGACTGGGAACTCCTCGACCCGCTGTTTCACCACCAGTTCCTGGCCACCCGGCTGCCACGCGGAACCCGACGACACGACTGAGCCCCGCAGCGCCCATCAGCGATCTGTCTCAGCGTCACTGCCCGAACCGGAGCATCCTCACGTTGTTCACGCCCACCGACGAACAGGCTCAAGCGGCCGACCGCTTCCATGCCGGAGACCACATGGCCCTTCAGGCCGGCGCCGGCACCGGCAAAACCTCCACCCTCGCACTGCTCGCCCGCAGCACCACACGGCGCGGCCGCTACCTCGCCTACAACCGCGCCATCGCCCAGGAAGCCACCACCCGCTTCCCGCCCAACGTCACCTGCAAAACCGCCCACGCGCTCGCCTACGCAGCCCTCGGCCACCGCTACACACGCCGCCTCGGCGCACCCCGCCGCCCCGCCTGGAAGACCGGACAGGACCTCGGCATCACCAAACCGACCCGCATCGCCAGCCACACACTCATGCCCACCACCCTGTCCAACACCGTCCTGCGGACCGTGACCCGCTTCTGCCACTCCGCAGACACCACCCTCACCCGCCGCCACGTCCCACCGCTGCGCGGCCTCGACACCCCCGAACACCACCGCGAACTCGCCGACCTCGTCCTGCCCTACGCCAACAAAGCCTGGGCCGACCTGCAGAACCCCGACACCGGAGCCGTCCGCTTCGACCCTGACCACTTCCTCAAGATCTGGTCACTGACCAACCCCAAGATCCCCGCAGACTTCCTCCTCCTCGACGAAGCCCAGGACACCAACCCCGTCGTCGAGCACATCTTCAACAACCAGCGCTACCACGCCCAGCTCGTCCTCGTCGGCGACTCCGCCCAGGCCATCTACCACTGGCGCGGCGCCAAAGACGTCATGACCGGCTTCCACGGCACCCGCCTCACCCTCTCCCGCTCCTTCCGCTTCGGCCCCGCCCTCGCCGACGAAGCCAACCGCTGGCTCGCCATCGCAGACGCCCCCATCCGCCTGACCGGCACCGACACCCTGCCCACCGAACTCGGCCCCCTCAACCGCCCCGACGCCATCCTGTGCCGCACCAACGTCGGCGCCATGAAACACGTCATGAACCTCCTCGCCATCGGTACACCCGTCGCCCTCGTCGGAGGAGGGGACAACCTGCGCTCCCTCGCCCTGGCCGCCCGCGACCTCAAAGACGGACGCCGCACCAGCCACCCCGAACTCGTCCTCTTCCCCACCTGGGGAACCGTCCAGGACTACGCCGCGCACGACCCCTCCGGACGCGACCTCCAGCCCCTGGTCGACCTTGTCGACACCCACGGAACCGACGCCATCCTCACCGCCGTCAGCCGCCTCACCACGGAAGAGCGCGCGCAGGTCACCGTCTCCACCGCCCACAAGGCCAAAGGCCGCGAATGGGCACGCGTGCAAATCGCCGACGACTTCAGCCCGCCCAAGGACACCGACCAGCAGGACAGCCAAGGCCGGCCCATTCCAGGACCCATCGACGACAGCGAAGCCCGCCTCGCCTACGTAGCTGTCACCCGCGCCCGCACACGCCTCGACATGGGCGGCCTCGCCTGGATCGACACCCACCCGGACGGAAGGCCCTCGCCGTAGCGCTCTGGCCGCAGACGGTGAACTGCACCCAGGAGAAGGGGTGTGCCCGCCCTCAAGTAGCGCTTGATCGGCGGAACTTGAGCGTGAGTCCGGCGCTGGGCTCCGAGGGCCTTCCTGGGCGCCGACGCCGCCGATCCCGGCGGCCGACCCGGTTGAACCTCGACACCGCACGGCCCTACACCACCGAAGGGCGGCCGGCCCCGACGGCTTCTTCGCGTCCGTCCGCCGGCGTACGGCGCGGGTGCGTTCTTCACCGCGGTCCGAACGCGACCGACCAACAAAAGGACTCTCCTCCCATGTTCGGCACACTCATGCTCATGGCCGTTCCCGCCCTGCTGTTCCGGCTGCTTGGTGCGTTCGGCGTCAGACGGTTCGCGACCTGGTGCGTGTCCGTTCTGCACGGCCTTGTGGTCATCGCTGGTGTTCACGGCGAGCGCCCGGTTCGCCCCCTCCGCCGTCGGCCCCATACCCGGCCACCACGACCTGGTCGCGATGGTCCCGCCGTTCGTGCCCTTCCCCCGACTCGCGGTCTACGCGACAGGAGTCCTGGAACTCCTCGGCGCCGCCGACGCCGTCGCCCGGGCCGCGCGAGCGGAACCGCGCCTGCGCATCGTGGCCGGGATGCATGCGTCCCGATCCATCAGCCCGAACCTCATGCATCGCAACAGCAACAAAGGACATCGAATTTCACACTGCATGGGAAGAAGTCATGGCGGAAATAATTCGCCTGGCGGCTCGCTGCGGACTGCGAATTACGGACTTGCCGCCTGTCGGCCAGTGCGCGGGGACTCTACGACTATGCGACTTCACCTCATGCGCTGGGTCCTCGACCCCGTGACCAGCTGGCAGGCCCTGCGGGAGTCCAGACGAAGCCGTGGACGCACCTCATTTGACGTGGCCTGGCGGCAGGCACGGGTCGCCCGGCATCCCGACGAAGCCCCCTACCTGTGGCACGGACACGGGGCAGCAGTCGAAACGGATCACCGGGAAAGCGACCCGTGCTGACCGGCCAGATGGCCTGATCCGCACCAATGGAATTCGGTCGAGGCCGGAATATCCCTCCCAGCAGGAAATTTCCGCCACATTCAAAAAAGCGCTTATCGAAGCCCGGACGCTTCGTGAGAATCAGGGTTCTGTCAATCCGGACAACGGGGGAGTGGAATATGCCGGATCCTGTGGAGATCGCGCTGATCAGTTCAGCTGTACCTGCCACTCTGACCTTCCTGTACCAGCGCCTGGAGCACCTGCTCAGCCCCCGGCACGCGGAACCCGAGCAGGACCTCGCGCTTCCCGACACACTGGTCGGCACGCTCCAGCTTCCCCTGCAGCCGGACCAGGAGCGACTCCAGGCCCGGCAGGCCGAGCTCGACTTGCTCCACGGCTTCCTCGAGGAGTACGCAAGCCGAGAGCCGGAAGGGCTGACCCCAGAGCAGGGTCTCCTGCGCAGCATGGGGAAGCTGCGCGCCATCCTGGAAGACGTCTACAGCCAACGCCTGACCTTCGTAGGCGAGGACCGCCCCGCCTCCGGTCCGTTCGTGGACCAGAAGCTGACCACACTCACCGGCGAGGCCAGGGGCATGGACGCCGACGAGATCACCGGCAACGCAAAGGTCACCCAGCAGGTGGAGACAGTCGAAGCCGGCGCTCAGCTGATCGGCATGAAAGCACGGCGGATCGGCGGATAGCGGCGCCGCAACACCTCCCCGCTGCGCACCCGCGCAACAACCCAACTGTCCGAAGGGCCGCGCGTTGACGCTGAACGAACCCACAGCACCCAGACAGCTCACCGACCTGCCCGCACCTGCTGCACCTGCGGCTGGCCATGCCGTCCGAACTCCCGCCACCGACCCTGTCGAACCCGTGGCCGAGACGGTCTCGACCGCCGTTGGGAACATCGCCGACCCTGCCGAGCACCTTGCGCCGCCCACGACAGAGAAGCCACCTGAGGCGGCAGCCGTGGACGACACCACACCCGAAGCCGGCAACCTCGCCGACACCGGCATGAACGACACCAGCGCAGCCGCAGCACAAGTCGACCAGACCGTCACCACCAACAACGGCACACTGATCGGGATTCAGAACAACCACGAGATCCAGCGTCTGCGGGGGATCCCTCTGACGGACGACTGGATCCGCCGTCGACTCGGCGGCTATGTCGGAGACGACGACACGGCGAAAGCGCTCGGAGCGATTCTCGACATCCACCGAGTGGGGGTCATCCACGCCGGCGCCGGCACCGGCCGTTACACCACCGCCCTGCACACCCTGAAGAGACTGGGTGTGCAGACCATTCGCCAGGTACGACGCATGCCTGATGAGAAGATCGAGCTCGAAGGCCTCCTGGACGAAGACACCGGCTGGATCCTGGACCTGAGGCACGAGACCCAGCTGCTGCCCACCACGACCGGGCTTCACCTCACAGAGGTCGCTGATCACCTGATCAAGACCCGCTCGTTCGTCATCGCCGTCGTCCACACCGATATCTGGACGAACGTTGCCGGCGAAGCACCCGGACTGGCCCACCACCTCAGCCCCGCCGACGCACTCGCCGTCGCCCGGGCCCACCTGTCTGATCAGCCTCTGTCCGAAGGCGAATTGAGCCAGTGGCTCAGAGATGTCAGGATTACCAGCCACCTCAAGAACGCCACACCAGCCCAGGCTGTCGACTGGGCCGACAAGATCGCCGCGGCTGTGGTCCTCGACCGCACGACCACCGAGCACAAGAGTTTTGACGAGCTCGTCGACTTCGTCGTCCAGTCCGCCCAGAACTGGCGCCGCAAACTCCTCGAGTGGCACAACGCGGAGACGGACAGCGGCCACCGCACGTACATGCTCGCCGCCGCTGTACTCGACGGGGCACCCGCTCAGAGCGTCTACGACGCCCACATCACCCTCGGCACGGCACTCGGTGACACACCGCTGCCCACCAAAGGACAGCAAGGCCCGGGCATCATCGCGCTCACCGACAGCATCAACGCCGACCTCGGTCTTGACGACCGCATCCGCTTCCTCAGGCCCGGATACGCCGAAGCCGTCGTCGACTACTTCTGGGCCGACCGCCCTCACCATGTCGAAGCCTTCACCCGCTGGACCGCCGAACAAGCCGAACTCCTGCCCAGCGAACTCGGCATCCCACTGGCCGACCGCGTCAGCCAGTGGACCACCCGCTACACCCTCACCAAGCAGAGCCTTACCGTCCTGCGCGCGACCGCCACGAACTGGGCAGCCTCCAAACACCTCAAGGGCCACGCCTCGGACCTCCTGGTCGCCGCAGCCCTCGACCCCGTGGCCGGCAAACTCGCCCGCGACCGGTACCTCGACTGGGCCAAAGCTCCCGACGAGCCCACCACGGACAAGAAGCGCCCCACCCCGCCCGCACTCAAACGCGCCCTCGCCGAAGCGATGGCACAACTCGCCCCGGCCTACGCCGAAGTCGCCCTCAGACGGCTGGCAGATCTAGCCGCACACACCGACAACCCTCAGGTCACCGAGGCCGTCGGCGACGCCCTGATGACCCTGTGGGAGCAGGACGGCTTCCAGCAACGCATCCGCGACAGGCTCACCACCTGGTTCGGCGGCGACCGCAATCAGGCCGCCGCCGCCCGCCGCGCTTTCTTGCACCTTGCCGAACGTACAGGCCCCGACGGCATTCCCGCCCTCCTGACCAGCCACCCCATCACACCCGACTCCTGGACCCTGACCGGCTGGCGCCAGTCCCTCGACGACACCAAGAGCCGTCAGGTCCAAGACGCCGTCAGCACGTGGCTCGACGCAGCCCTTGCGCATCCCACCCTGCGGACCACCGTCATCGCCACCTTCACCGAAGCCGTCTTCCGCTCGGACACCGACCACACCTACCTCCCACAGCGCTTCATCGTCCTCAACCACGCAGCCAATGGCTGGGAGCCCGCCCACGCCGGACAGGCCCCCACCGAACGCACCCGCCTGCGCGACGAGTTACTCATCGCAATCCGAGAAGCGGACCCCGCCGCCCCCACACGCTCGCATGATGCGCCGACCACACCGTAGAAGAACCAGCTGGCCCCCACCTCGGGCAGGAAGCATCGACATCACCTGCCCGGCACCCAGCGCCACCCCCGGCCACCCGTTCACCCTCACCCTTACCGGAACCTGGGAAGAACTCCCCTCGCCCCGCCCCCACCACACCCCTGAAGCTGCCGCCACCCATCACGCCCTGGTCATCGCCCGCAACATCACCTCCACCCTCACCCCCGCCGACAGCGTCCTGGCCGCCGCGCACATCAACACACTCCTCGGCCGACCCACCGACATCCCCCACATCCCCGTCAGGCTCACCTGGGCACACGTGAGCCTGACAGCCGACACCGAAGCGCTCACAGCCGCATCCCGATACGAACGCCACCAACACGAGGAAGAACAACGCCGCGCAGAACAGCGCCGCCACCTGGACCAAGCCCGCGCCCTGCAAGACACTGTGATGAGCGACCCCTCACTCGCCCTGGCCTACTGGTACGCCACCGCACCGCACGCCATCGACGAAAAAACGCTCCCACGCCTCGAGCAACTCCACGCACAAGCCGCCGCATACGCGCCGCAAGGCAGATGGGCGCTCCTCGCCCGCCTGCTCCACACCTTCGCTGAGGACCTCACCGAAGACGCCAAGAACCATTTGATCGATACCGTGGCACTGCTCACCGACCGCTACGGACACCCAGACATCGCCCGTCAGATCCGCGAGCTGAGCTCGTCAACCTCGACCGAGAACCCCATCCCGGACGGGGACACCGCACGATGAGTACCCACAGCTACGGCCGGGGGTACGCCAGCGGGACGGCCCCGAAACGCCGCGCACTGTCGGGGCACCGACGCACCCTCCTACTGCGCAGGCTCCGCAGTACATCCGGCTGGGCGTTCGCTCGAGGACTTCGCGCCTCTCGCACACCTCGGACCGGTGGATCAGGAAGCGGTGCCGCAACCCAACTCAGATCAGCCGCGAGGAACTGGACGCTCTGCAAGCCCTCGGCATGCGAATGCGATGGACCAGGCCCGACGGGCGGCGCGCCACACGTCGTTGCCGGTCGGCAGAGGCGTGGCGCGCTCGGACGCCGACGGCCACTTCCTGAAACCGGCGCCGTGCGGCGCTTCTACCGGGACCACCACGGTTTGAGCGTCCGCAGGTGCGCCCGGACGGCAGCGATGTAGGCAGTCTCCAGCGGCTGCAGCGCGCTGAGATCGATCTGTGCCGGCGGAATGTTCATGTCCGTGTCGCTCTCGATGGGCGGCGCCTCCCAAGCTGCACGCATGGCCGCCCCGGCCGTCTTGCGCAGCTCCTGGATGAGCTCCGCGTAGGCATCGCCCACCGCTTCGGATTCGATCTTCGTCCACGCAAGGTGGTACGAGAGGTTGCCCTGGATCTCCCGCAACGTCTCCGACAGCCGCACGCGCTCCTCTGCCAAGGCATCAAATCGGCGACGCCTGATGGCGTAGGGCATCTCCTTGTAGGCACTGTGGGCAGCGAAGGCCTCGGCGAAGGCAGTCCGGAGCCTGCCGATCTCCTCCTCCCGGCTCTTTCGCCGTGCGAGCCAGATGTTGAGGGCCGCAGTGAGCATGGCGGCGAGGAACGCCCCGGACACCACGGCCGGCAACACCGAGTTGGCATCGGCCGCGGAAGGGGTCACTGGAGGCGCGGAAGGAACCACGGTGGCTGTCGACGCGGACGGGGCCAGCCCGGAGGGGGCTGGAGGCGTCGCGGAGTGCACCACTGCGGTCGTCGATGCGGAGGGGGCCGGTGACGCAACTGCTGTCTGCGCGGGCGTCATGACGACCTCCAAGCCGATACCGGGCATGCCGCTCACGTGCCGTGGGGAGCCTCCTGGCCGGGCCACTCGCCCGTGCCGCGCCACCATTGTTCACGCAACAGATGCGCCACCACATGCCCCAGCAGGGCAGTCGGCCCGTCCTCGCGAATCCACCGCTGCTCAGGCGCATCGTACGGATACCACATGCACAGAGCGCCGTCGGAGTACCGGTGAGGCGACTCGGACGGCCCATCGGTGTACACGTACGGCACGTCGGGGGCCCCTGGGCCGAAAACGATCGAGACAGTCTGCTCGACGACATCCGGGACACGCAGCCGCACCGCCAGCGCGAAGCCACCGCGGAAGCGGCGCGGAGGCCTGACGACCCTGACCGCCTGGCCGCAGGCGGCCAGCTGGCGCTGGAAAGCGATGCGGGCCGCTGGCCTGGCGAACCAGGCCAGCGCACGCCACACAGGACGGCGCGTCACGCGTGAGGCCCAGCACCGTAGGCCCGGGTGGGCCGTACGTCGGCCGCCGGCCCGCTCAGCCCCAGCGTCACCGTCGTGACAGGCGCGCGCTGCCGCAGCGCCGCGATCTTGCCCGCGAAACTGTCGGACACCGGGGCCTCGACGTACCGGTAGAACACCCCCGACAGCGCCGACATCACCGCATCGCGGTCGTTGTCCATCGCCAGAGCCTCGGCCACGCCGTCTGCCGCGCTGCGCAGCCGCCGGGCCGCAACCTCACGCCCCACCAGCAGCTTCACGTTCGGCGAGACCCCGACCGGGTCCTTGGTCGCCGTACCGGCCTCCACCCGGGCCGCAGCCTTGGACAGCACCGTGCCCAGCGCCTTCGCCACGCCCATCCCCGGCTTGACGAACTCCCACGCCCAGACCGTCAGATTGTGCGAGGAGAAGCCCGGCTGGGAGTACTGCTTGTTCCACGCCTTCAGCAGACGAACCACCCGGCGGCGGGTACGCCGCAGCGACTGCGCCCCGCCGGTGAAGAGCTCGACGTGCCCCTCCGGATCGGACGCCTCCCACCGGTCAGTATCCAGGTTCGGGATCCACAGCCCGCCCCCCTCCTTCCGGGTGAGGGCCACGACCAGGTCCACCGTCGGGTCCTGGCCGTCGACCGGCTCCCCGAACGTGACCTTCGGGCCACGCTTGGAGGTGCCGCAGCGGGCCTTCGGGTACACCTTGCGCACCGCGGGACCGAGCAGCGCGCACAGCTCGCCGGTGATCGCGGTCGGCGTCTCGCCGCCCCCGTCCGGCCCGAGCCGCGGATACACGCGCCGGTCCAGGACGACTCCGCCGTCACCGTCGCCGACCGGGTGGATGAAGGTGTGCTGGGGCAGAGAACCACTGCGGTAGGTCCGCAGCGCGCCCGTGAATCCGATGGCGCTCGAGCTGACCAGGTCCAGCCGCGTACGTGCCTGCGCCAGCGGCTGCGGGTGGGCGTCGATCTGGCCGCGGATGTCGTTGAGGATGTCTTCGGTGTATCCCATGAAGGTTGTCCGTTCAGGTGAGGGGCGCCGAGCGCCGCACATCGCCCGGGACCTCCCCGGGCGGAGCCGTCACTCGGCGGCTCACCCTTCTCTGACGTCACACCGCCGAGATCGTCCGGGCGGCCCCCCACCCCCTGCTGCGAGCAGGTCAGGAACAATCGCGGCAGACCGTGCTCGCACCCTCGAACCGGGACGGAGCCAGGACCATGAAGCAGCGCTCGCAGGGACGGTCGCTCCGCCTCCTGGCGGCCGTACAGCCACAGTGCCCCTGCCCGCACGAAGGCTCCCCGCACTCCGCACACGCCGACTCGGTGATCTTGAACGACTCACTACACGTCTCGCACTCCCACCAGGAACCGAACCGAGAGTTCCCGGTTCGCGGGCGCGGCGCCGTGAAGGCGCGCCAGGCCACGCTGTCCTCGGCGAGTACAGCGATCAGGTAGTCCTCGTCACACCAGGCCGCCTGCCCGTACAACAGATCGCTGCGCTCGCCGGACCTGTAGACCACGAACGTCTTGTCGCGCTCGATCGTGGCACGGGTACCCAAGGCCGCGGCCAGGAGCGGGGTCTTCGACTGATCGGAACCCCCAGCCGGCGGAATCATGCCGTGAGCCGCGGCAAACAGCACCCGGCCCGAGGCATCGAACAAGACGACCACGCCACCGCCGGCCAGATACTGCGCCGCACGCACACAGCACGCCTCGCGCGATGCCTGGGAGGTGCGGAACATGGCGACGACATCGTCGGCGGAGGGCCCTCGGCGGCGTACGTCCGCGGTAATCCGCGCATCCGGCACGAGTACGCGCGCAGCGAAGGCGTCACACGCCGCTTCCTCGAAGGCTTCGGAGTCCTCCCAGTCGAACAGGCGCTGCCCCAGCACAGCATCGGTTTGCTGGAGATGGTGGCCCAGCTCGTGCAGGCCGGTGAACCCCCGGCGCCGAAGCGAGCGGGCCGTCCCGACCACCAGGGTCGGGGGATCGGTCTCCGACCGGTAGCTGCCGGCGACCGAACACCGGCCACCGTCGTCCGACGCGGCCTCCAACGACACCCGGATGTTCGTCCAGCGGCCCAGCTCGGCAAGCGGATCCGCGCGCAGCGCTTCCAGAGCCCCGGGGTGCAGCTGCTCAAGAGTAGAGATCATCGCCTCCGCCTGGCGCGGGGCCTCCTCGGTGAACCGGCGCTGTGTCACGGGCTGCCCTTCGCGCCGTCCTCGTCGCCAAGGAACTGCCGCAGACGTGCGTCCCAATCGGCCGCCCCACCGCCTGTCTGGCGAGCGGCCAGGGCGAAGGCGCCGTAGCTGCCCGAAAGCCGCGCCTGGACTTCACTGACCTCCAGCCGCCGAGCACGGCGCACCCACACCGAGCGCCACCGCGGGTGCTCTACGGCAGAGACAAGATCAGCTGGCAGGGGACGTACCGTACGGGCGATCTGCTCTGCAGGCAGCCCGGTCGCCGATGCGATGGCGTCGATCCGGTCGGGAGGCAGCGGAACCTTGCCGCGAAGCAGCTTCATGACCTCCGGCTGCGGCATTTCCAAGGCAGAGCACAGCGCCTTCAGGTCCAGCCGGTCACCGAGCAGCGACGCCAGGTTCCCCGAAGGCCGCCCGCTTTCTTCAATGGGCAGACCGGGCGCATGCCGCAGATAGTCCAGATCATCAGCGAGGACGGCTCGTACCTCAGCGTCCGGCTCCAAGACGGAACGGATCGACCGTCCCTCACGTACTCCTGCCGCAGCCGGCGCCTGCAGGCCCTGGACTCGAGCCGCAATGCACCCAACGATGTCGTCGTCCCAGGCATCCACTACGCGCTCCAGCACGCGCATAGGGACACAAGAGACCAGCCCTGCCCAGACGGTGGTCTCGACGCCGAACACAGTACGTGACCCGTCCACCACCACACTGGTCTCATCCTCACCCGGCGGGTCGATCGTGACGGGAACCGTGTTCACCTCACGGGCGTCCACATCCAAGACCAGCACAAGCATGCTGACCTCGTCCCAGCGCGCCCGCCACACCTGACCAGGCTCGAGCTCCGCCTGAGCCGGATCACCAAAGCGCTCTCTCAGCCCCGCCTGCGACAGAGCACGCGGCCCACGTGCCCGCCGGGCCAAATCCAGGAAACGCTGCGGCACTCCCAAGTCACTCATGGTGTCCTCCCGCATCCATCGACTGAGCAGGCCTCCACCATCGACTGACGTCGTACCAAGCAGGGCGTCCGGCCCTGGTCGCACTCATCGTGTCTGCGCCGCTTCGCTGCACAGCCGGATCACCTCCGACCTCACTGAACGTACCCCGTCCCCGTCCCCGACGAGCTGCTGCAGCTTCTCCTTCAGACGCGCCCCGTGGTGATAGGCCTGGGACCGGCCGCAACCCAGAAGCCCCTGAATCTCCCCGGGACGGTCCAGATACGCGACCATGCGCCGCTCCTGAGGGCTGAGCATGGCCACGATCTCTGCTGCGGCAGATGCCGCGCTGGCCTCGTCGTCGCTAGCAAGCAGGATCTCCTCCGGGGAAGCATGCGGACTGGCGGTGATCTGTGATTCCCCAGCGTTGGAGAGCCAGACGACGTTCGGATCCAGCGCCACTGGAAAACGAGCGATGAACACCTCGACTAGCTGCGCAACCTCCATTGATCCGGCGGCGGTGAACAGAACCGCATGGATCACAGCCTCTAGCGACGCCCTGTCAGCGAGAGGGGCCCGACGCGTTTCACTCGTCCACTTCGGGATCTTGATGTTCGGCACGGCATACGCGGCTTCGACAAGCCGGTCGGAGGGACCTGACCAAGGTTGCACCGTGGTGCCGGACAAGCGCCACCTACCGGCCCCCACCTCGCCCGGCGGTACTGTCTCGAAGGCATCGCAGTCCGTCAGCACATCTTCCAGCGAGCGCCTCACCGACCCGACCGCAGTCTTCCGAGACTGGTCGATCAACCAGCGCCGGATCGATGTCCGCAGCAATCTTCCGACACTGTCATCATCTGTGGCGAGAGCCAGGAGGTTGACGGTGACCGGCTGGAGACGGTCTGCCAGAAACTCACCCAGCAGATCCTCCAGATCGGCCTCCTGCCAGCCGGCGGGCGGAGCCAGAACGGGAAAGCGCTGTGCTTCCTCCCGGACCAGCTTGCTGGTCAGAGCCAGACACGTGGAGCCGAAGTACTCAAGATCGTGCAGCTCGTCGAATACGGAAATAGCTGGTACCTCCCTTTAATGGGCGAACCGTACGCCAGGGCGCGGTTCCGGCACAGGAAGTTGCACATTCCTGCTCGCATCGCGATCACCCCTGAAGGGCTAAAACCAAGCCGGGTCAGCCCCGTCCAGACATCATCCCCAGCGCATGCCGAGTGAGCTCAGCTCCGCGACCCGCTCGGGAGCCAACCGCGCCCGACGGGAGCGGCTGTTGGCGATGAACACCCCCAAAGCCTGCTCATCCCCGCCGACTTTCTCGACATGCCGGTGAGGCACCTCAAGATGCCCCTCCCGCTCCCGGTACTGGCGGGCAGCAGCCACATTCGCCGCCCACACCTCAGCCCGCGTACGCCGCGGCGCCATCACACCCTGCTCACCCTCCCGCAGAGGGCCGAGTCCGAGTGTTTCCCTCAGCAGCCATTGCTGCGCCACCTCGAGGCTGTCCCACTGGCGCCGCTGCCGGCCGGCCCACTGTCCCAGGTCCTCTCCCTGGACCACCACCTGTCCCGACCCCTGGGGCAGCGCCTGCCCGCTTTGGACGTGCAGGCGGGCGAGGTGGAAGCACCGCTGCCAGGCAACCGACCATGAGGGGCACCACGACGGGTCGATGTCCTCCAGGGCATGCCGCCGGGCAGCGCTCAGCCCACCCGCCCTCTGCTTGTCCTTGTCCTGCCGCGTGGCTGCCCGCTGGTTCTTCAGCCATACCCCCACCGCGTACCCCTCCCACATAGCGTCCGCCGGCGCCAGCAGGTGCCCGTGCTCGTCCGCCCACCCGCGTGCCGCCGACAGCCCCTCGGCGAACGCGACCTCGGCATGCGACCAGATCATGCCGAGCTCCTCCAGCTGACCCACCCGCTCCCGGCTCAGCTCCCCACGCGCATGGGCACTGCGCTGCCGGGCGATCCACACCCCCAGCGCGAACCCGTCCACCGTCCGGTACTCGTACGGAACCGCCAGATCACCCCGGTCACTGCGATACGCCAGCGCGGCCGCCAGACCCCGCCTCCAAAACTGCCTCTCCGGCTGCAGCACCCGCAGACTGATGAACGCCGCCAACTGCGCCGGATCCCGCGGCCGGGAGAACGACAACAGCTCAGCAGCCACTTTGCCTACCTCGCCTGGCACCTCCGCCACCCCACCGCCAGCAGACCGGCCCCCGGCCACCTGAGGGGCCGCCAACTGCTCCACGGCCTGGGCGTCATGCGCCCGAAGCGCCGTGAGGACCTTCACCAGCTCTCCATAGGCCCGCGACACCAGCATCTCGTCAGGCTGCTCACCCGGCCCGAGGAAGACGGGAACGACCAGGCAAGCCACCTTGCCTTCCCCCGGGTGCATCCGAAGCGCCCGCCCCACCGCCTGGACGATGTCGACCGCCGACCCCCGCACGTCCGCGAACACGACGGCATCGCACTCCTTGGTGTCCACCCCTTCACCCAGTACCCGCACCGACGACAGCACCCGCACCCACGCCACCCCCGGATCAACCTCCGGCTCCGACGCGAACCCCTCCAGCACCGCACCCCGGTGCGCCGGCCTGTGCTCCCCGCACAGCCAGTCCGCCCACACCCCATCAGCCCCCGGGTAAAGACCCGGATCACTCTCGTGCAGCTCCTTCGCCACCGCACCAAGACCACTGGAGAACGCCTCGGCCTCACCCGTGCGGTGGTGAAACGTCAACAACCGCCCGAGCCGCCGCTCCGCAGCCACCTTCATCACCGCCGTCTGCAAAGCCGCCAGCCGCGCCCCGCGCACTCGCGCCGTCCTGCCTGCACCCCCCGCCAACTCGGCCACGGCCAAACCAGGATCCGCGATGTCCACGCACACCACCTGGTATCGAGCGATCAGCCCCCGCTCAATCGCCTCCGACAACGACAGCCGATACACCACCGGCCCGAACACCGACTCGTCGTCCATCGACGCAACCACCTCACCCCCATTCACACCCTCCCGATCCGCCACCTCCCACAACCGCGGCGTAGCCGTCATGTACAACCGACGCAGCGCCGGCACCCGCCCATCGTCATGAACCCCCGCCCACGCCTTCCCCAACGCCCCCGACGTCCGGTGCGCCTCATCCACCACCACGAGATCCCATGCACCCAGCCCCGCGCGATGACTCCGCTCCAGGACCCCCAGTCCCAGTGAGGCGTAGGTGGCAAAAACGGTCACCGACTCCAGGCCCGAGATCCACCCCACCAACTCCGCCTCGTCGGTGGTGCACTGAAGATCCCTCACGTCTTCACCCGACAGCGAGCAAGCACCGAACATCGGGCCCCGCCGCCCCGCCTCACGCCAGACCGACACCGTCTGCGCCAGCAGACCGAGCGTGGGAACCAGCACCAGAATCCGCTTCGCACGCAGAGCCCGCGCCGCATGTACAGCGATCAAACTCTTCCCCGTACCGGTAGCTGCGACAACCTGGGCCCGCGCTCCACTCGATGACTCTCCCTCAGGTACGTGCTCCAAAGCCCGCACCACCGCGTCAACGGCCTCAACCTGATGAGGACGAAGCGTCCACCGACTCGACACAGCACACCACCTGTCACCCTCAGGGCACGCCCAGCAGAGGCACTACCCGCTAAGCGTAGACTCTATCCGCGCACAATTTTGATTGCAGGGAGCCGGAGCGCGGACTCCAACCCACTATGGCAGGTGCGTCACCGTCACCGGGCGAGCTCGAGGAAGAGACCACCCCATCGAGTCGAACCAGAGGACAATGCCCAACACCTGGGCCACGCTGCCCCGTAGCCAGCTGCCCGCGAAGCGGGCCAGACTTGGAGGCGAAGCCGGAAAGGCAAAGGCAGGGGAGCGCAGCGGACCTGCCCAACCAGACTGCGCAGCAGTCTGGTTGGTGGGGAGC
>NZ_JBSIBZ010000133.1:0-18156 GCF_058245575.1 Streptomyces sp. UF-297
TCGCGCCGCCGCCCGCGGCCCCCGCGCCGGCCGCCCCGCAGCAGGCCGCCGCGCCCGCCCCGCCCGCCCCCGGCGCCGGGAAGATCAACCTCGACAAGGGCCGGGTCAGCCTCCAGAAGAACCAGACCGTCTCGCTGGTCAAGGGCGGGCAGCCGCTGCTCAGCTCCGTGCGCATGGGCCTGGGCTGGGAGCCCGCCTTCCGCGGCAAGGACATCG
Source organism: Streptomyces sp. UF-297 (assembly GCF_058245575.1). NCBI lineage: Bacteria > Bacillati > Actinomycetota > Actinomycetes > Kitasatosporales > Streptomycetaceae > Streptomyces > Streptomyces sp. UF-297. The sequence goes on from NZ_JBSIBZ010000133.1 coordinate 217, forward strand.
ACCTGGACGCCTCGGTGATCGCCTACGGGCCCGACCGCAAGAAGATCGACAACTGCTTCTTCGGCAAGCTGTCGATCCTCAACGGCGCGATCCAGCACTCCGGCGACAACCTCACCGGCGAGGGCGCGGGCGACGACGAGGCCATCACCGTCCACCTCGGCGGCCTGCCGCCGAACGTCACCGGCCTGGTCTTCACCGTGAACTCCTTCTCGGGCCAGAAGTTCAGCGATGTCGCCAAGGCCTACTGCCGCCTGCTGGACGCGCAGACCGGCGAGGAGCTGGTCCGCTTCGACCTGACGGGCTCGGAGAAGCGCACGGGCGTCATGATGGCCAAAATGATCAAGCAGTTCTCCGGCGAGTGGGAGATGACCGCCCTCGGCGAGTTCGTCGACTCCCGCACCGTCCGCGGCATGGTCAAGCCGGGCGGCGCGGCGCTGTAGCGCAGCGCGCGGGTCCTGCTGGGGCCCGCACCAACTCCCGCGCCCCACAAGGGGCGCGGGAGCGCGGCGGCCTGCGGCTCCGCCGGGTGGGCGCGACCAGCCCTCCCGCCCGGCCCGCAGGTCCCCGACCGGGCTTGCGGAAAAGCGCCTACGTCCCGCCCAGGATCGCGGCGATGACCGCCTCGACCTCGCCGCGCTCCGGCGGCCGCGCCGTGGTCAGGCCGCGCAGGCTCAGGCCGTCCACCGCCGCGGCCAGCGCCGCGGCGCGTACGGGGTCGGTGAAGCGGCCGAAGACCTCCATGGACACCTCGTAGTAGCCGGTGGCCGACTCGCGCAGCGCGGGGCGGCGCAGTGAGGCGAGCCCGATCTCGTACTCGACCCGGACCCGTTCGGCATCCTTGCCGTAGCCGTCGAGGATGAACTGGGCGAGCTCGGCCGCGAAGCGCTCCGTACCGCCGCCGTCCGCCGCGACCCCCTCGCCCCACGCGCGCATCTCGGCCGCGAAGCGCCCCGCGGCGTCCTCCAGGGCGGCCTGGATCAGGTCCTCGCGGGTGGCGAAGTAGTAGCTGGTCGAGCCCAGCGGCACGCCCGCCTGCGCGGCGACCGACCGGTGGGTCAGCCCCTCGATGCCGCGCTCGGCGACGACCTCCACGGCCGCGGCCATGATGCGCTCGCGCCGGTGGGGGTCGTTCGGCCCTCGGCGCCCGGTGCCCGGCATGGGCTCTCCTCTCGGTCTCGGCCCGTGTGCCGGACCGGCGTACGGCACGTCCACGATCTTCCCGACGCCCCCGATCCTCTCGCTCCGCGCAGCCGCACGGCAAAATTTATGGACACGCGTCCACAGATTTGTGCCACAATGGCGAACAGGCAAATCGGACATCCGTCCCCCATCGCCCGGCTGCCGTACGGCCCCACCGTCCGGGCGCCCAGGAGGAACCACCCCATGACGACCGCATCCCCCACCACCGCGGCCGCCCCCCTCGCGGCCCCGCCGCCGTCCCACCCGCGCCGCTGGTGGGGCCTGGCCGTGCTGTCCCTGAGCCTGCTGCTGGTCGGCCTGGACACCACGATCCTCAACGTCGCGCTGCCCGCGCTCATCGACGACATGCAGCCCTCGTCCATCGAGCAGCTGTGGATCGTCAACGCCTACGCGCTGGTGATCTCCGGCCTGCTGGTCACCATGGGCGCGCTCGGCGACCGTACGGGGCGGCGCCGGCTGCTGATGGCGGGGCTCGCGGTCTTCGGCCTGGCCTCCGCGCTCGCCGCCCTCTCCCCCACCCCGCTGTCCCTGATCGGCGCCCGCGCCCTCCTCGGCCTCGGCGGCGCGATGATCATGCCTGCGACGCTGTCGATCCTGCGCAACCTCTTCCACGACCCGCGCGAGCGCACCGTCGCCCTGACCATCTGGGCCTCCGTCGCCGCCGTCGGCGCCGCGGCGGGTCCCCTGGTGGGCGGCTACCTCGTCCAGCACCTCACCTGGCACGCGGTCTTCCTCGTCAACCTCCCGATCGTCCTGATCGCCCTGGTCGCCGCGGCCCTGCTGCTGCCCGAGTCGGCCACCCCCGCCACCACCCGCTGGGACTGGTGGAGCGTGCTGCTCTCCTTCGCCGGCATGGCCGGCCTGGTCCAGGGCATCAAGTCCCTCGCCAAGGACGGCCCCCTCCACCTCACCTCGGGCGGCGCCCTCCTCCTCGGCGTCCTCCTCCTGGTCCTCTTCGCCCGCCGCCAGCTCCGCTCCCCCGACCCGATGGTGGACCTGCGCCTGTTCTCCTCCCGCTCCTTCTCGCTGGGTGCGGCGACCGTCCTGCTGGCCATGCTCGGCATGAGCGCGGTGCTCTTCCTGCTCACCCAGTGGCTCCAGCTGGTACGCGGCTACGAGCCGACCGCGGCCGGTCTGCGCATGCTCCCCGCGATGCTCGCCATGTTCGTGATGTCGCTGCTGACCGCCCCGCTGCTGACCCGCTTCGCCGCCCGCACCCTGGTCATCTGCGGCTTCGCCGCCCTCGCGGCCGGGACCGCCCTCCTGGCCGCCGACGCCCCGCTGGCGCTCGCCCTGCTCCTGATCGGCGCCGGCTCCAGCGCCGCCTTCACGGCCGGCTCGACGCTGCTGATGGGCGCCGCACCCGCCGCCCGCGCGGGCGGCGCGGCGGCCATCGAGGAAACCGGCTTCGAACTCGGCAACGTCCTGGGCATAGCCGTACTCGGCAGCCTCGCCACCACCCTCTACCGCAACGGCCTCTCCCTCCCCGACAACCTCCCCACCGCCACGTCAGCCAAGGCCGAGGACTCCCTCGGCGAGGCCGTCCGCGCCGCCCACGACCTCGGCGGCCCCACCGGCACCGCCCTCACCGAAGCCGCCCGCACCGCCTTCCACGACGCCTTCCTCACCACCGGCTGGATCTCCGCCGCCATAGCCGCCACAGCCGCCGCCCTGGTCGCCCTCCTCGTCCCGGCCTCCAAGCCGACGAGCCCGGTCCACCACTGACGCCGCTCATGCCCCGGCCCGCACGGACCGGGGCATGACAGCGCCCCGTAAGGGGCGCGGGCCCGCGCCGGTACGCGGCTCCGCCGCGTGGGCGCGACCAGCCGTCCCGCCGGCCCGCAGGTCCCTGACCGGCCTTCCGAAGGAGCGCCGGGGGCTGGGGCAGGCGCCCACGCCCTCAGCTCAGCTCCTCCAGGAGTTCTCGTTCCCGTTCCGGGGTGAGGCCGGCGTGGCGGGGGCGGGTCAGGTTCTGGGTGCGTTCCCAGTGGAGGGTGTCGGTGAGGAGGTCGGCGCGGGGGCGGTGGTGGAGGCCCGCGGCGCGGGCGGCGGTGCCGGTGCGGGCGGAGAAGCCCTGCCAGCCCGGTTCGACCAGCCACATCGGGAGGGACTGGGGGCCCATGTATTCGGCCACGCCCAGCGCGAGCAGGCGGGCGGAGTCGGCGCGGACGACCGGGCCGGTGTGTCCGCCGACGGCGCGGGACAGGGCGATCCACTCCTCGAAGGGCAGGACCGGGCCGACCGCGTCGAAGGTGCCGGTCGTGCCCGCCTGTGCCGCGTCCAGGAGCCAGGCGGCCAGGTCCCGTACGTCGATCACCTGGGTGGGCAGCGCCGGGGTATCGGGTACGAGCAGCGGCCCGTACGGGTCGCGGGCGGCGCGGGCCACCCAGTAGCCGGAGCGGCCGGTGTGGTCACCGGGGCCGCCGATGAGCCCCGCGCGCGCGACGAGCAGCCGCTCGCCCACGGCGGCCTGCGAGGCCTGCTCGCAGGCGGACTTCGCCTCGCCGTACTGCTCGCGGGTGACCTGCGCGCGGTCGGTCGGGGCGAGCAGGGGCGCGGACTCGTCCCCGTCCGGCTCGGCGTGGGAGGCGTACACGCTGCCCGAGGAGACATACGTCCAGTGCCCGGCCGCCTCGCCCAGCGCGGCCAGCGCCCCGCGCACGAAGGCGGGCTGCCAGGACACCTCGAAGACCGCGTCCCAGGCGCGCCCGCGCAGCCCGTCGTAGGCGGCCGGATCGCGCCGGTCGGCCGCCACCAGCTCGGCCCCTTCGGCCACTTGGCCGCTCTCGCCGCGCGCCAGGCACGTCACCCGGTGCCCGCGCCCGATCGCCTGCCGCGACAGTTCGCGGCCCACCCACGCCGTACCGCCCAGTACCAGAATCTCCATGCCGTCACTCAAGCACCGAACACACCACACTCCCAGGCCGGTTCGCCCAGAGCCGAGCGCCGGCGGGGCCGGTGGGGGGCGTCAGGCCGCGACCGCCCCCACCAGCCCCGCCACCCGCGCCAGGCGCCCGTACGAATCCAGCAGCGCCTCCCGGTCGTAGGTGCTCGTCGTGACCAGCACCTCGTCGGCGCCACTGCGGCGCAGCAGTTCGTCCAGGGCGGCGGCCACCTCGTCCTGCGTACCGTGGATATGGCCGAGCAGCGCGGACTCGTAGAACTCCCGCTCCTTGGCGGGCATATGGGGCACCCGGGCCAGCACCGACTCCGCGGGCTCCAGGGGCGGGAAGACGCCATGGGTACGGGAGTGCGCCAGCGCGGCGGCCTCGGGCACGAGGATGCGGCGGGCGTCCTCGGCGGTGTCGGCGACGGCCACCGTCCCGGAGACGACGACATACGGCCGCTGCCAGGTGGCCGAGGGGCGAAAGCCCGCCCGGTAGCGGTCGATCGCGGCGAGCATCGCGTCGCGGCCGCGCAGGTCCCCGATGACCAGGGCCTGCCCGGCCGCGGCCGCGATCTGGGCGCCCGCGCCGGTGGCCAGCACGAAGCCGGGGACGCTCAGGCCCTCGGCGGGCCGGGCGTGCACCTGCGGGTGGGCCCGCTGGTCGCCGGTGAAGTAGCCGAGGAGTTCGGCCAGTTGGTCCGCGAAGTCCTCGGTGGCGTCCTTGTCCGTGCCCAGCGCCCGCCGGATGCCGTCGGTGAAGCCGACCGAACGCCCCAGGCCCATGTCGATACGGCCGGGGAAGAGCGAGGCCAGCACCCCGAACTGCTCGGCCACCACCAGCGGCCGGTGGTTGGGCAGCATCACCCCGCCCGTGCCCACCCTGATCCGGGAGGTGGCCGCGGCCACGGCCGAGGCCAGGACCGTCGGCGCCGACCCGGCCACCCCGGGGACGCTGTGGTGCTCGGAGACCCAGAAGCGGTGGTAGCCCAGTTCCTCGGCGCGCCGCGCGAAGTCCACGGTGTCGCGCAGCGCCTCCCCGTCCGGGCGGCCCTGGCGGGTACGGGAGCGGTCCAGGACGGAGAATCGCGTCGTCCGTGGCGTCGTCGGGCTCACATGTGTCACACGGGCGTCAACGCCCGCGGGCCCGCTCCGGATTCCTCAAGGCGGCCCACGGGTGTTTCCGCAGGGCCCCCGCGGCCGTCACCGCTGCCGCGGCAGCCGCCGCTGACGGCGCCACGGCCCGGTGATGGCGAGCATGATCCCCGGCTCCTGGATGTTGGCGAACAGGGTGCGCCCGTCCGGGGAGAAGACCGGCCCGGTGAACTCGCTGTACTCGGGCTCGTCCGCCGTCCCGATGTTCAGGTCGTTGCGCGCGATCGGGTAGGTGCGGCCGTCCTCCGTGGCCCCGAACAGATGCTGGACGCCCTCCCCGTCCTCGGCGATGATCAGTCCGCCGTACGGGGAGACGGTGATGTTGTCCGGGCCGTCGAAGGCGCCGTCCTCGCCGGGGTCGGGGTTGACGCCCAGCAGCACCTTCAGGGTCAGCGTCCGGCGCCGCGGGTCGTAGAACCACACCTGTCCGTCGTGCCGCACCGGGCTCTCCTGGCGGGCGTAGGAGGCCACGATGTACGCGCCGCCGTCCGCCCACCACATGCCCTCCAGCTTGCGGGCCCGGGTGATCTCCCCGTCGCGGAACTGCCGGCGCACCGGCACGGTGCGCGCGTCGCGGTCGGGCACCTCGGCCCAGTCGACGCCGTAGACCGTGCCGGTCTTCGTGGCGCGCGAGAGGTCGTCCACGAACCGGCCGCCGGAGTCGTAGCAGCGGGCCGCGCTGAGCACCCCCGCGTCCGCGGCCAGCGTCCGCAGCCGGCCGCGGCCGTGCTTGAAGCCGTGCGGCGGGCTCCAGCGGTAGAGCAGGCCGTTGGGCCCGGAGGCGTCCTCGGTCAGGTAGAGGTGGCCGCGCCGGGTGTCGACGACGACCGCCTCGTGCTCGTAGCGGCCCAGCGCCTTGAGGGGCTTGGGGTCGCGGCCCGCCCGCCGGTCGTAGGGGTCGACCTCGAAGACGTAGCCGTGGTCCTTGGTCATGCCGTTCTGGCCGGCCAGGTCGGCGTTCTCCTCGCAGGTCAGCCAGGTGCCCCAAGGAGTGCGCCCGCCCGCGCAGTTGGTGGAGGTGCCCGCGATGCCGACCCACTCGGTCACCTTCGAGCCGTCGTGCGAGACCTCCACGACCGTGCAGCCGCCGGACGCCGCGGGGTCGTAGACCAGGCCCTCGGCCAGCGGCACCGGGTGCGGCCACTTGGCGCGCGGGCCCTTGAGTTCGTGGTTGTTGACCAGCAGCGTGGTGCCGCGCGGGCCCTCGAAGGTGGCGGTGCCGTCGTGGTGGGAGGGCGTGAACTCCCCGCTGACCAGCTTGGTCACACCGGTCCTGGTGAGGATGCGGTACGTGAAGCCGGCGGGCAGCGCCAGGATGCCGGCCGGGTCGGGCAGCAGCGGTCCGTAGCCGGGCTCCCGGCCGTGCGCGAAGGCGCCCGCGTCCGCCCCGTCCGCGGCGCCGTCCGCGAGGTCGTCGCCCACCGCGCCCGGCGCGGTGGCCAGCACCCCGACGCTGCCGACGAGCGCGACCCCGGCACCCGTGTAGGCGGATCGCTTGGCGAAGTCTCTGCGTGTGAGCGGCGTGCTCGGCATTGTCGTCTCCTGAACGGCCGGTTGTGCTCCCCTGTGCCTGCGCCGCACACGCTCCCGCGCCCCGCCGAACTCCAGTTGAACGGGGCGCGACTTCCAGGGTGGGATCAGCGAGGCGACACAACGGCCCGAGGTGGCCAAAGAACCATGGCAAACAAGGTCATCAGCGGCATCTACGCAGCAAGCGCAAGATTTCTGACGTACCGCCTTGACCGTCGCCCCATGCGGCAATAGACAGTCCCTACCTGCATCACCCGTAAGGAGAACGCGGGGCCCGCGGCTGCACGGCGATGCCCGTGCTGGGTTCCCGTCCCCTCCATTCAGAGTCGGCCGCTGCAGCGGGCCGGACTCGTCAAGCGAACGTGGTCCCGCCCCGCAGCCGTACGTGACGCACGCCGGTGTGCGTACGGCTGAGAGCCGCGCGGGACGCCCATCGGGGAAGAGGTGGTCTGGTGTGAACCAGCCCGAGATGATGCGAGGACCAACCGGCGGTCAGGTCAGCGACACCTCCCGCCAGCAGGCGCTTTCGGACTTCATGGACCCGCAGCGCCCGCTCGCCAACGTCGTCGGCTTCGGTCACGGCGTGAAGTGGACCAACGGTGAGCCCACGGGCGAGGAAGCCGTTGTCGTCTTCGTGACGCAGAAGCTCCCGGAGTCGATGCTGCCGGAGCGGGACGTCATCCCGCACGAGATGGACGACGGCACTCCCACCGACGTCATGGCGGTGGGCAACGTGACCGCGCTGCCCCAGGGGGCGGGCGGCCGCCTGGAGGAGCAGCAGTCCCAGTTCGGCGCCGACGGCGGCCTGCTGACCGGGACGCGGCAGCAGCCCTTCGAAGAGCTGGCCCAACTGGCCGCGATGGAGCCGCAGTTGCTCAACCGCAGGCTGCGCCCCTGCCCGTCCGGCTTCTCGGTCGGCAGCGTGCAGATCACGGCCGGCACGCTGGGCAGCGTGGTGTACGACTTCCTGCCCGGCGCGAGCAACAACCCGCCGGGGCCGGGCATCGGCGTGCCCTCGAAGTTCTACATCCTGAGCAACAACCACGTGCTCGCCAACTCCAACCGCGCGGCGGTGGGGACCGCTGTGGTGCAGCCGGGCCCGGCCGACGGGGGCACCCTGCCCAACGACCTGATCGGCAAGCTGTCCCGCTTCATCCCCATCCAGTTCGCGCCGCAGATCCCGCTGACGCAGCACAACAACGTGGTGGACGCGGCGCTGGCGGAGGTGTCCTTCCAGGACGCGACGCGGGACCAGTACTTCAGCGGTCCGCCGCGCGCCTGGCGCCGTAAGTCCGGCATCGCGGTGGGCCAGCTGGTCAAGAAGACGGGCCGGACCACCAACCTGAGCCTGGGCCGGATCACCGCCGTGAACGCCACGATCGACGTCAACTACGGCACGGCGGGCGTCGCCCGCTTCAAGGACCAGATCCTGACGACGAACATCTCCGCGGGCGGGGACTCCGGCTCGCTGGTGATGTCGTACGACAACGTCGCGGTGGGGCTGCTGTTCGCCGGTTCGACGACGGTGACCGTGCTCAACCAGATCGAGAACGTCCGGGCGCTGCTGCGCGTCGAGATCGCCGAACAGCTGGCCTGAGCCGGCGGAACCGGGAGAGAGCCATGACCAGCGCAGCGCAGAAGAAGAAGGGGCAGGGGCGCGAGCACAAGTTCATCAACGCCCAGGGCTCCGAGGTCAAGACCCGTGACGAGGCGTTCGCCGCGCGGCGCGATGTCTCGCCCGAGGCCCTCCAGGTCACCTCGAAGATGCGGCTCAACAACGGGGCGCTCAGCTTCGACATGGAGGTCAACTACAACCCCAACACCTATCCGCACGTCGTCGTCGGCGGCCGGATCACCACGGGCATCTGCGGTGCGCCCTGGGACATCACCGGCGGTTCGATCGGCTCGTCGCTGCGGATCGAGGCCAAGCGGCCGGGTACGGGAGGCAACTGCGCGACGACCGTGACCATCATCGGGCAGTTCCAGATCCCGTTCTCCTACCGCGGCACCTACGGCTTCAACGGGCAGTCCGCGACGTTCAACCACACCACACAGCTGATGTGCTGAGGTTGCCCGTCGGCGGCCGGCGGCCGTAGCCGTCCCACCCCGGCGGGTGGTGCGGGCGCCCTGCGTCCGCACCGCCCGCCGGGATCCGGAACGTCTCCCGAATGCCGGGCGCCAGGGTGGGTCCCCCTAGCGCCCGGCCCCTTCACGCCCGGGGCCTCAACCGCCCTGGCGGGAGCGCGCCTTGAAGGCGGCCTTGCGGGCCTCCTTGGCGGCCTTCTTGTCCGGGTGCAGCCGGCCCATGGCCTCCAGTACGTCGGCGGTCGCCGGGTGGTCCACCCGCCAGGCCGCCTCGAAGAACCCGTTGTGCTGACCGGTCAGGCCCGCGACCAGCCCGCGCAGCTCGTCCGCGCCCTCGTCCTGCGCGTCCGCCGAGCTCAGCTGGGCGGCGATGGTGTCCACGGTCAGCCAGAAGACCATGTCCTGGGAGGGGGCGGGGACATCGGCCGCGTTGTGCTCGGCCAGCCAGACCCGCGCCAGTCCGCCCAGGTGGCTGTCGTCCAGCACCTCGCGCAGCGCGGGCTCGGCCTCCGGGCCGACCAGCGACAGCGTCTGCTGGCAGGCCAGGCGGCGCAGCGGCGCGTACTCGTCGTCGCCGCGGGCGGCCGCGAGCAGTTCCCGGGCCGCGTCCACGGGCGTACGGGCCGCCAGCCACTGCTCGGACTCGGCCTGCGCGAGCGCCTCGGGGTAGTCGGGCAGCGCGTCCAGCAGCACATCGGCGCCCTTGTCGGCGAGGTCGCCGACGGCCGGGGCGTCCACGCCCGCATCCAGCATCCGGGCGCGTACGGCGAACATGCCCAGCGGAGTGAGGCGGACCATGCCGTAGCGGGTGACGTCCTCGTCCTCCAGCGGCTCGGCCTGGCGCACGGTCTCGCCCGACTCGTCCAGCTCCTCGATCAGCGCCTCGTCCACCGGCTGGTAGGCCACCAGACCGATCGGCTCCAGCACCCGGAACTGGTCGTCCAGGCGCATCATCGCCTCGGAGACCTCTTCGAGGATGTCGTCGGTGGGCTCATCCATGTCATCGGGGACGATCATGGAGGCGGCCAGCGCGGGCAGCGGGACGTCCTGGTCGGTGCCCTGGCTGTCGTTGAGCGCGGTGAGCAGGTAGAGGTTGCCGAGGATGCCGTCCAGCAGCTCGGCCTCCTCCTCGGGGTTCCAGTCGATGGCGTCCAGGTCCAGTTCGCCGCCCTCGGCGAGCTGGTCGGCGATGTCGGACAGGTCGGGCGCGACCGCGTCGGCGAGCACGGTCTCCATGCCGCCGAGCCAGATGTCGAGGATGTCCTGCGGGCTGCCGGTTGTCAGCAGCGCCAGCTCCTCGCCGGGGGTGGCAGTGCCGGCCGCGGTCCCCTCGGGCAGGTCCTCGCCCTGTTCGGTGCGCTCGGCGCTCTGTGCGGACTCCTCGATCTCGACCAGCCCGGTGTCCACCGCCATCTGCCAGGCCTCGGCGGTGTACGCGACACCGTCCTCCTCGCCGGTCAGGCCCAGGTGCTCGGTGGCGGCGGCCAGCGGGGCGTCGAGCAGGTCCCCGCCGACGCCGACGGCCACCCCGCCCTCGGCCCATCGGGCGAGCTGCGCGGCCCTGGCGAACAGCGGTGCGCTCAGCGCCTCCCGCGCCAGCTCCGCGTCGGAGTGCAGCCTCACCGGCGGCAGGGTGGGGCGGTCTGCGGACATCTCGGGTTCAGCTCCTCGTACGGGACTACGGCTGGTGCGACGCCCAAGCGTAGACGTAATTCCGCGCATGTCGGGCGGTTCACCGGCCCGCCGGCATCCGTACACCTGACATGTCTTGACAACTGCCGTGGCCACACAAGAGATTGACGCGCGTAGAGGCCTCATATCCCGCCTCACCGGCTGGTTCTCGACCCTCTTCATCCCCTCTGTCTCCCGTCGGTTCCCCTCGCCCCGGAGGTCCCATGCCCTCGCTCCGCTCGCTGCGCCGCCCGCCCGCGATCACCGCGCTGGTCACCGCCGCGCTCGCGGCCGGCCTGCTCGCCGTACCGCAGTCCGCGGCCGCCGCCCCGGTCCGCATCCACGACATCCAGGGCACCACCCGGATATCCCCGTTCGCCGGCAAGCAGGTCAGCGGCGTCCCCGGCACGGTCACGGCCGTCCGCGCCTTCGGCCCCGCGCGCGGCTTCTGGGTGCAGGACCCGCGCCCGGACCGCGACCCGGCCACCAGCGAGGCCGTCTTCGTCTTCACCGGCAAGCAGACGCCCGAGGTCGCGGTGGGCGACGCGGTGCTGGTCTCGGGCACGGTCGGCGAGTACTACCCGGGCGGCGAGGCGGCCGGCCTGCAGTCCGTCACCCAGATCACCGCCGCCACCTGGACCGTCTCCGCCCAGGGACAGCCCCTCCCGGCCCCCGTACGCCTCAACTCCCACCTGATTCCCGCCCGTTACGCACCCGACGCGGGCGCAAAGAGCATCGAGCCGCTGAAGCTGCGCCCCCGCTCCTACGCCCTGGACCTGTACGAGTCCCTGGAGGGCATGCGGGTCACGGTCGCCGACGCCCCCGTCGTCGGCGCCACCAGCAGCCACCACGAGCTGTGGGTCAGCGCCGAACCGGAGCACGGCCGCACCGCCCGCGGCGGCGTCCTGTACGGCTCCTACCGCGACCCCAACCCCGGCCGGGTCAAGGTCGCCTCGCTGATCCCGTTCGACCAGCGGCCCTTCCCCGTGGCGAACGTGGGCGACAAGCTGGCCGGAGCGACCACCGGACCGCTGGACTACGACAACTTCGGCGGCTACGAGATCCAGGCCACCGAGCTGGGCACGCTCGCCCCCGGCGGCCTGCGGCGCGAGAGCACCCGCAAGCAGGCGGCCGACGAGCTGGCGGTGGCCACGTACAACGTGGAGAACCTCTCCCCCAAGACCCCGCAGGCCAAGTTCGACCGCCTGGCCACGGCGCTGGTGCGCAATCTGGCCTCGCCCGACGTAGTGGCCCTGGAGGAGGTCCAGGACAACAGCGGGCCCGCCGACGACGGCGTGGTCGACGCCGATGCCACGCTGCGCAAGCTCACCGACGCCATCGCGGCGGCCGGCGGCCCGCGCTACGCGTGGCAGCAGATCAGCCCCGCCGACGGCCAGGACGGCGGCCAGCCGGGCGGCAACATCCGCGTCGCCTTCCTCTACAACCCCGCCCGGGTCTCCTTCACCGCTGTCCCCGGCGGTGACGCCACGACGCCGGTGAAGGTGATCGAGAAGGACGGGCGGCCCGCGCTGAGCGCCTCGCCCGGCCGGATCGACCCCGCCAACCCCGCCTGGAAGAACAGCCGCAAGCCCCTGGCCGCCCAGTTCTCCTTCAAGGGCCGCCCGGTGTTCGTGGTCGCCAACCACTTCAACTCCAAGGGCGGCGACCAGGGCCTGGACAGCCGCTTCCAGCCGCCGGCCCGTACCTCCGAGGTCCAGCGGCTGGCCCAGGCCAAGGCGGTCAACGCCTTCGTCAAGGACGTCCTGGCGCTCGACCGCAAGGCCGCGGTGGTGGTCGCGGGCGACCTCAACGACTACCAGTTCTCCCCCGCCGTCAAGGCGCTGACCAGCGGCGGCGTGCTCACCGACCAGGTCGACCGGCTGCCGCGCGCCGAGCGCTACGGCTATGTCTTCAACGGCAACTCCCAGGTCCTGGACCACATGCTCACCAGCCGCGGCCTGGGCCGGGTCGACTACGACATCGTCCATCTCAACGCCGAGTTCGCCGACCAGGCCAGCGACCACGACCCGCAGGTGCTGCGCGCCCGCATCCGCTGACCGGGCCCGTGCGCGCACGGCGCGCCGCCGTCCGCTGCGCTGACCGGGCCATCTTTCCCAGCAGGCACGACCGCCCGCGCGGCGAACGGCCCGCCCTGTACGAGACTGCCGACCGGGCCCACGGCACACCGCCGCGGGCCGGTCGCGTACAGGAACGGAGTGGCCGATGGGCGTCGAGGGTCTGAGCCGACGGACGTTTCTCGGCGCGGTGGCGGCGGCCGGCACGCCGCTGCCGCTCGCCGTGGCCGACAGCCTCGCCGAGCCCGGCGACCGCCGGGGCACGGTGGACTGGAAGCTGCACCGGCGCGGCCACGAGCACGAGATCGAGGGCTTCGCCGACCGCGCCTCGGTCCTGCCCGGCGACCCCTGCCGCCTGTATGTCCGCACCACCGCCCGCGGCTTTCGCGCCGAGGCCTTCCGGATGGGCTGGTACGGCGGCGCGCTGGCCGACAAGGTGTGGGAGTCCCCGCGGATCGCGGCCCGGCGCCAGCCCGCCCCCCTGATGGACGACGCCACCCGTACGGTCTCCACCCGCTGGGAGCCCGGCGCCGGACTCCCCACCCGCGGCTGGCCCGAAGGCGCGTACCTCATCCGGCTCACCGCCGACAGCGGCGCCCAGCGCTACGTACCGCTGACCGTCCGCTCCGCCCGTATCGCGGGCCGCCTGGTGCTGGTCAGCGCGGTGGCGACCTGGCAGGCGTACAACACCTGGGGCGGGCACAGCCTGTACTGGGGGCCGCGCGGCAAGAAGGACACCGCCAACCGCTCCCTGGTGGTCAGCTGCGACCGGCCCTACTCCCACCGCGGCGACGGCAAGTTCCTGGTCTACGAACAGCCGGTGGTCGCGCTCGCCGAGCGGCTGGGCCTGGGCCCCGCCTACGTCACCGGCGAGGACATCGACCGCGACCCCGCCCTGCTCACGGGCGCCCGCGCGGTGATCACCCTGGGGCACGACGAGTACTGGACCGACGCGATGCGCGAGCATGTCACCGCCGCCCGCGACGCGGGCACCAACCTCGCCTTCCTGGGCGCCAACGCCTGCTACCGGCGCATCCGTTACGAGCCGACGCGGCTGGGCGAGCGGCGGCGCCTGGTCTGCTACAAGCGCGACTGGCGGCGCGACCCCGGCCTGCGGTCCGGGCTGCCCCCTACGGCCGACTTCCGCAACACCACCCACGCCGACCCCGAGAACTCCCTGACCGGCACCTTCTACGAGTCCAACCCCACCACCGCCGACTACGTCGTCACCCACCCCGGCCACTGGCTCTTCGAGGGCACCGGCGCCCGCGCGGGCACGGCCTTCCCCGGCCTGGTCGGCACGGAGTACGACCGCGTCTACGGCGACGCCACCACCCCCCGCCCCATCGAGGTCCTCGCCCACTCCCCCCTGACCTGCAAGGGCGTGCGCTCCTACGCCGACTCCGCCTACTACACGACCCCTTCGGGCGCCGGGGTCTTCAGCACCGGCACCATGCGCTGGGTCCAGTCCCTCGCTGCCCAGGGCGGCCACGGCATCGACCACCGCACCGCCGCCTTCACCACCCGCGTCACCACCAACGCCCTCCACACCTTCGCCACAGGCCCCGCCGCCCACACCCACCCAACCCACGACAACCTCGACGCCCTGGACCCCTACCCGCACAACCCGATCCGGGCGCGACAGCACTTGTGGTGAAGCAGACCGTCTCCCCTCGCAACCCCACCTCGCAGCAATTCTTAACTGACTAGCCAGAACATTTAAATAGACCTACGGCATCCGGATGCCCAAGAATCCGGACATGACACCGCAGCACACCCCCGTGACCCCCGTGCCCTCCCCCTTCGGCCGGGTCGCCGTCGCCATGGTCACGCCGTTCACCGAGGACGGCTCACTCGACACCGACGGGGCCCAGAAGCTCGCCGCCCATCTCGTCGAGGAGGGCTGCGACGGACTCGTCCTCAGCGGGACCACCGGGGAGTCGCCGACCACCTCCGACGCCGAGAAGGAGGCGCTGATCCGGGCGGTGGCCGAGGCCGTCGGCGACCGGGCGCGGATCACCGCGGGGGTCGGCACCAGCGACACCCGGCACACCACGGCGCTGGCCCGCGCGGCCGAACGGGCGGGCGCCCACGGCCTGTTGGTCGTCACGCCGTACTACTCCCGCCCCTCGCAGGAAGCGATAGCGCACCATCTGCGCACGGTCGCGGACGCCACCGGGCTGCCCGTACTGCTCTACGACATCCCCGGCCGCACCGGCACCGCGCTGAGCGCCGACACCCTGCTGGAGCTGGCCGCCCATCCGCGGATCGCGGGCGTCAAGGACTGCGCGTACGACCTCATGAAGTCGGCGAAGGTGCTGGCCTCGACCGACCTGGCGTACTACGCGGGCTGCGACGAACAGATCCTGCCGCTGCGCGCGATCGGCGCGACGGGCTGCGTCAGTACGGTCGCCGGTGTGGCGCCCGCCGAGGTCCGCGGCGTGCTCGACGCCTACGACGCGGGCGACAGCGCGGCGGCCGCCCGCCGGCATCTGCGGCTGATCCCGCTCATCGAGGCGATGATGGCCGCCGAGGAACCGGGCACGGTCACCACCAAGGCGCTGCTCAACTCCCTCGGCCTGCCCGCGGGCCCGGTGCGCGCACCGCTGCTGCCCGCCGGGCCCGGCCTCACCGGCCGGCTGACGGCGGCGCTGCGGGCGGTTCGGGGGTGACGTAGGGGTTGCCGGGCGCGGCTCCGTAAGGGCCCGGCCGCTGCCCCTGGGGCGCGTACGAGCCGGAGGCGGGCTGCCGGCCCGGGGCGCCGTACGGGCCGGAGGCGGCAGCGTCCGCCTCCCCGGGGCCCTCCGAATCCCCGTCGCCACCGGTCAGTTCCCGTACCAGCAGGGTCGCACCGGCCACCGCTCCCGGCATCAGCACCACCGCCACGAACGGGATCAGGAACAGCAGTACGATCGGCGTCCCGAAACCGATGGCGAGTCCCTTACGGGCGCGCAGCAGCCGCAGCCGCTCGCGTACGTCGATGTCGCGGCGCTGCATCGCCACCGAGGTCAGCTCGACGGTGAGGAAGAAGCCGGAGACGCAGAAGCCGATCGCCGGGATCACGGTCTGCCCGATGACGGGGATGAAGCCCAGCGCGAAGAAGAGCAGCCCGAAGCCCGCGGCCCGCAGCAGCACATGGACCGAGTCCTTCAGCCCGATCCACAGCTCGCGCAGCAGCGAGCGGTCAGGCCCCTGCGGCGCCCCTCCCTCGGTCTCCTCCACCTTCTCCGACAGCGACTCGTAGAAGGGGTCGCCGATGAGCAGGGTGATGGCGGTGAAGGTCAGTACGGACAGCAGCAGCCCGCCCGCGAAGAGCAGCGCGACGAACAGCCCGCGCAGCAGCCCCTGCCAGGGAGAGCCCCAGTCGTCGGCGAACGGCGTCGCCCACGCGGCGATGTCACCGGCCCAGAAGCCGAGGCCGACCAGCGCCGCCACGTACAGCACCAGGGCGATCAGGGCGGGGATCAGCCCGAAGCCCCACCATCGTCCGTGCCGGGCGACCCAGCGCTGCCCCTCGCCCAAATACCGCAGCCCCGCTGCCAGATCACGCATGCCCCAACCCTATCCGGGCCGGACACCCCCTTGACGTGCCCCTGTCCATACCCTTTCGAGCCATTCGCCCGCCACCCCACGGCCGTTCCCACAGCCGCCCCCACGGCCACTCCCCTCAACGCTTCCCGGGCGGCCTGCCCTCTCCGGTCAGCCGGGCCAACTGCGCCTGCAGCCAGTCCAGCCGCGCCTGCATCAGCGAAGCCTCCGCCACCAACTCCGGCACCGACCGTCCCACATCACCACAATCCGCCCGCACCCCGCCCGCCTCCACACCACCGCGCCCGCCGCCCCGCGCCCCCGGGCCCGCATCGCCCCGGCCGTCACCGCCGAAGCCCGCACAGCCTTGGCCGTCTTTACTCTGACCGTCACCGCCGAAGCCCGTACCGTCCCGGCCATCTCCACCCTGGCCATCACGGCCGGAGCCCATACCACCCTGGACATCTCCGCCGAGACCGTGGCCACCGAAGCTCGCACCGTCCCGGCCGCCTCCACCCAGGCCTGCACCGTCCCGGCCGTTCACGCCCTGGCCATCACGGCCGGAACCCATACCGCCCTGGCCGCCTCCACCGCGACCGCTGCCACCAAAGCCCGCACCGCCTCGGCCATCTCCGTCCAGGCCCGTACGGCCGTGGCCGTTTCCGCCGTAGCCCGTACCGCCCCGGCCCGTGCCACCGGGCCCCGAGCCGCTCCGCCCGGCATCCCCCGGACCGACACCGTCAGAGCCCGCATCGCTACCGGCCGCACCACTACCGGCCGCACCGTCACTGGCCACACCACCACCGGCCACGCCCCCGAAGCCCAGCGCCCCCGCCCCCGCTCCGCCCGGGCCGTCGCCGGATTCGATGCGCAGGCGTGCGCCGCCCAGGCGGGCGAAGTGGGCGAAGTCCAGGGAGCCGCGGCCCGCGGCGCAGCCGGTGCAGGCGGCGGCCAGTACCCGCCAGCCCGTGCGGCCCCACCCGGCGTCCACGAAGACCGAGGGCGCCAGCCCGCAGACGCACGTGCCGACCCGGGCCACCCGCACCCGCTGGCGGGCGTAGCGCATCCCGCGCTCGAAGCGGATGTACGCGCCGAGCACGCTGACCTCCAGCAGCACCGTCCTGCGGTACTCGGTCGCGCACGCCAGCGCCAGCGCCTCGTCCATGGAGTGCAGGCAGTAGAAGCCGCAGTCGCAGCGCAGCGCGGGGCTGCGGTGCCGGCGCCCGTAGACGCAGCGGGCGTCGTCCAGGACGCCGTACGGCAGGGCGCCGCCGATCGAGACCCCGGCGAATCCGGCCCGGGTACCGTCGTGGGACAGCACGGGGTTGGCGAGTTTGTACCCGGTCGGCGGCTCCTCGGGGCGTTCTTCGGGAAGCCGCAGCCTCATCGTCCGACCGGTGTCCGCTCCCGCTCCGGCGCGCGGACGCCCCTGGCGGGCGCGGGCCCGGCGGCCGTATCCGTACGCGCCCCGGTTTCCTGCGCCGACATCCCGGCGACCGGCTCCGGCACCGCCGTCACCTCGGTCTCCCGCTCCTCCGCGATGCCGACAGCCAGCGGTTTGCCCAGCCTCATGACGCCTCCCGGTACGGTCCGCCTGCCTACGTGGTCGGTCGTTGCGCCGTGGCCCGGCGGCGGACAACTCCCTTCCACCACCGGCCCGTTGAACCGTCGTCGGCCCCCGTCGCACCGTCGTGGCGAACACCGACCACGCCATGGTGACCCAATACGGCCGAGTTGGCACCCCCGCGTACCGGCCACCCGTAACCGGAAAGCCCCCCTCCCCTCCCACACCATCGGCAAAGGCGGCGGGGC
>NZ_JBSIBZ010000134.1:0-18121 GCF_058245575.1 Streptomyces sp. UF-297
CCCCCCCCCCCCCCCCGCCCCCCCCCCCCCCCGGGGCGTGGGTCAGTCGTGCTTGAGGCTGGGGACCCAGCTGCGCAGGCCGAGTTGGATCTGCGGATCGCCGGGGTAGTCGGGCACGTTGGCGTTCAGGTGCTGGCGGATCCGGTCGAGTGTGGTGTTCTCCAGTTGCTTCCAACCGGCCTGGCGGCGCTTGAGTTCGGCGTCGCCCCACGAGCAGCGGCCGCGGCCGCACTGGGCCTCGAACTGGTCGCTGGAGAGCTTGCCGACCAGCGCGGAGACGTACGGCTTGGCGCTTTCGTCGACGTAGCGGGTGGTGAAGGCGTTGAAGGCGCTCGGCCGGTCGCCGCTGGGCTTGTAGAACGCGGCGAAGGTGTGCTTGGCCAGCTCGAACGCCTGGGCCTGGTACGCCTTGGCGCGTTCCTTGGCGTGGGCCTCGACCTGGTCGTCGACCTTCTCGCGCAGCTCGGCCGATGCGCGCATGATGCGCGCCTTCTCCTTGCCGGACGAGGCGGCCGCCGTCGCCTTCTCCGTGATCTTCGTGATGGTGGCCTTCTGGCTGTCCGCCCAAGTGGCCAGCACCTGCGCGTCCGACTTCAGTACGGCGCCGAGCTTGGCGTCGATCCGCGGCATGAGCGTGTCCTTGGCGAAGCCCGCCAGGAAGTTCCCCCACTGGCGGTTGCGCTCCGGGAGCAGGTCCTTGGGCGCGCTGTCGAGCTTGGCCCGGTCGCCGTCCGCGCGCTGGGCGGCCAGCGCGTGTTCCCGCAGCGAGTTGTACGCGATCTGCAGGGCCTGCTCCAGCAGCAGCACCGGTTCTGCCACGACGGCCAGCTCCGGCTGGGCGACCATGGCGACCTGCAGTCCCTCGGCGACGGTGTCGAAGCCGAGATTGACGTAGTCCCCGGCCTTGGCGTCCTCCGCGATCGCATAGCCGGTGGCGGCGATGCCCGCGTACGGGAGGACCTTCATGCCCACCCCACCGACGTGCTTGACCGACTTGCCGAGCCGGGCGAGCAGGGCGGTGTCGGTGCTCAGGGCGTGGACGGCGTCGAGATCGCGTCCCAGCGCCTGGGTGACCTGTGAGGAGAACGTCCCGAAGTCCTCGGCGGCCAGGTTCTTGCCCAGCGCGTCGCGCAGCGTCTGGTTCGTCTCGCGCAAGGGCGTGAGCACGGCCTTGGGGTTGCTCTTGAACTCCTCCAGCGTCGTGACGTAGTCGACGTCCGCGCCGTACTTCCCTACCCGCTCCCGGTGTGCGGCGGCCACCTCGTCATGCGTGGCCGATGCCCGTACCTCCGTGGTGTCCCCGGCCGGCTGCCGCTCGCAGGCGCTGATCGAGCGCTTGGCCCGGCCGGAAGAGCCAGGGCCGCAGACGCCGTTGCCGTCCGGCCAGCCCTTGCCCGCGAGCCAGTCGTTGAACCCGGGGTGGCTGACGCTGTCCACCCCCTCGACGAACAGGTACTTCCTGGGGATGTCGCCCTCATAAGCCCAGGCGCCGTTGGTGGACTTGCCGCCCAGGGGGCCCATGTTGTCGCCCTTGAGCGTCCCCTTGCTCCACGTACCCGGCTGCTTCAGGGCGTCCCATCGGATCTTGACCCTGACGGCCGATCCGCGTGCCTCGATGGCGTTGCCGCCTTCGAGGCCCTTCTTGGAGGAGTCCCACATGAACACATGCTGGTGATGGCCGAGTCTCTCGCTGCCCTCCGACAGCCTGATGCCGCGGTGCTCGGCGGTCTGCAGACCGCTCTCGTGGAGGGAGCGCCGCAGCTGGTCCAGGCCGACGTTCTCCTTGTCGATGACGATATGGGTGTACTCGTCGGAGATGGCCTGCGGGCTGCTGGCCCCGGCCCGCCCGCCGGGCACCGGCGCGGCCTCGGCAACTGCGGCGCCTGTCACCCCCAGCACCACGGTGGACGCCAGCATCGGCAGGGCGACGCGGCGCAGGGCAAGCCGCCGTATTTGCGTGGTCATCGTTTCCCTTCAACGGTCACGGCTTTTCTCCAAGGCGAGCCGCGATAGCGGGCGCGCTTGCTGTCCCGTGAAGTCTCGCTATGCGAGGTATTCGGGTGGATGACACTTTGGATCAGACTTGTCATCCTTATGGCGGATGCGCCGCCGCGGCCGGCCGTGGTTGCCGCGAACTGTGGGGGAAGCCGGATTCCGGCCGCGTACGGCAGGCTGGGACCGCCCGTCCTCCCGTTACTGAGATGCGGCCCGGTGCCTGCCTCCATGACAACTAACCCGCAGTGAAGTTGAGGGGGAGGGGGTGTTCACTCTCCGTCACGGACGCTACTATTTCCAGCTCGATACTGCCGGTGGCCTCAAGGGCACACCAACGCGTCCTGAGGGCCCCGGGGAGAAGGTACGGTGGATGGACAAGATCCATGCAGTTCTGGGCCAGGCGATGCGGGTTCACGGGGTCCTGGGGGCGGCCGTCGTCGATTTTCATCGGCGCATGGTCCTGGGGGCCATAGACCGTGGCACCGGGATCGATATGGACAAGGTCGCCTATGGGGACAGCGATGTCGTGCGGGCCAAGCTGTACACCTTGGAACTGCTCGGCTATTCCACGGACAGCGTTGAAGACATCCTGATCACGCTGCCCGAAGAGCTGCACATGATCCGTCCCCTGCCGCGACGCCGCGAGGGCGGCCTCTTCGTCTACTTGGTATTGGACCGCGCGCGAGTCGATCTTGACGTGGTGCGGCGCGAACTCCATGAGTTCGAAGAGCAGTTGAAGCTTTAGGCGGGGCGGCCAGGGCGCTGGCCTGCAGCAATCGGTACGGCCTGCCGGGGCGCGGTGCGGGTTCGGTCGGCCTCTCCGCGTACGGCGAGGTCGTCTCAATCCGGGCGCAGCGTAAGCGCTTTGGCGTTTGAAAGTGACGGCCGGCGCCCTGCTGGAGCAGTGGAGTGGACCTGCTCAACAGTGGCTCGGTCAGCGGCTCGGTCAGCGGCACATGTCGAGGACGGCGGGTGTGTAGGTGTGGGCCAGCGCCCGGTGCAGGCCCTGTTGGTGCAGGGGGTCGAGGCGCATGGCCACGATGACCTGGCGGGCGGCACGGGCAGCAGCAGAGGAAGCGCACTGCGCATGGGCGAGCTGGGGGCGTGCGGTGCGTATCGCCTGGAGCAGGCTGGTGCCGATGCGGTCCAGTTCGGGGCGGATCTCCTGGGCCAGATCGGGACAGGCGGCGGGGCGCCGGGAGGGGTGCCGCTCCCAGGAGCGGTGCAGGCCGCGCTGCACCACTTTGTTGGCCTCGATCTGGTCGCTGAAGATCCGCCGCACCGTGGTCCGGTCGACGCCGAGGCGATCGGCGCGCGCCGCCATGGCGTCCAGGACCTGCCGCTCCCGTGGCGGGTCGTCAATGGGCTTGGCGGTGCCCCACTTCGCTGCGGCAACCTTCTCCGCGGTCGTGAGACGTTCGGCGTACAGCTGGACCAACTGCACCAGCGCGGGGGAGACGCCGTCCACTGCGGCGCCGGGCGGGCACGGGTTTCTCCGCGCCGCGCTGCCGGGGGAGCCGCAGGCGGGCAGCGCGCAGGCGACCGGCGCGGCCGGGGAGTGAAGATAACGGCGGTTCATGGCATGCGGGGCCTTCCGTGCTGTCCCGTGGTCGGAGTGCGTCGGCGCAACGGACCGGATTCTGCGGCTGCCGCCCATGGGCCCGGTACGCCTGGAGGCAAGGGGTGAGGCCTGCGATCCGGCTTCATCGGCGGACGCTGTGACAACCGGACGGTGAATCCGCGGTGTGCTGTTCACTGTATTGAGATGCGCGGTGAGCGGCGCAGGTTCCATGGTGATGGAATTGTGCGGGGACGGTCGGGCGGAGGGTGTTCCGGCGCATTCCGAAGCCGGCGATCACTTCGAGGGTACGTAGCCCACATTCTGTATGCCGCGGCCCGGATAAAGCACGGGACTAAAGTCCCTGCGAGTGGCTGGATGCCTGCGATCCTGCGGGAGTCGGCCTGTTCCACGATGGGGGAGACCGGCGTGTACTCGGGAGTGCGCGCCCCAGTGCTTTGCCCGCACTTTACCTGTCCATGATGCGGGATGAATCGGCGGCTCGTATGTCAACTTAAGTACCAGGTGAATGGTCCTTTGGTAGGGCCTGATGGGGGCCGGCGGCATGGTCAGCTATTGGTCGACCAGTTCGCACGTCTTATCCGCAGTCCCCGATCCAGCAGAGCCCGTCCCGCGACGACGCACTGCCAAAGGTGTTGGAACATGATTTCCTCGGCCTCCTCGTCGCACATGCCCGACGGCGGTGGTCCCCGTGCCCCGCAACCACCCCGTGCGTCGGCGCTGACGGCCGTCGAACCGCCGGTGCTCTCGGCCACTGATGTGAGCAAAGTGTTCCTCTCCCCGCAGGGGCAGGCCGTGACCGCCCTGGAGGGGGTGTCGCTCACCGTCCGCACGGGCGAGTTCGTCTGCGTCGTCGGGCCGTCGGGCTGCGGGAAGTCGACGCTGCTGCGGATGCTCGGCGGGCTGGAGACGCCGTCGTCGGGCGACGTGGCCCGTGCAGACGTGGCCCGTGCGGGGAAGCGGGGGAGTTCTGCTGCGGCCTTCGTCTTCCAGGATTTCGGGGTGCTGCCCTGGCTGACCGTACGGACCAACGCGGCCTTCGGCCTGCGTATGGCGGGCGTCGGCCGACGGGCTGCCGAGCGCGACTCACAGCGCTGGCTGGAGCGGATGGGACTGGCCGACTTCGCGGACGGCTACCCCGACCGGCTCTCCGGCGGCATGCGCCAGCGCCTGGCACTGGCCCGCGCGTTCGCCACCGGCAGCCCCGTCCTGCTGATGGACGAGCCGCTGGGCGCGCTGGACCCGCAGACGCGGCGGCTGATGCAGGAACAACTGCTGGCGCTGTGGCAGGAGGAACGCAAGACCGTGGTCCTGGTGACGCACTCGATCGACGAGGCGATCCTGCTCGGGGACCGCGTCCTGGCGATGTCCGCCCGGCCGGGGCGGGTGACCGACGAGTTCGAAGTGCCCTTCCCGCGGCCGCGCGATCCCCAGGTGCTGGACGGTGCGGAGTTCGGGCGGTTGCGGGCCCGCGTATGGGACCGGCTGCGCCGGCAGCTCGCCGACGCCCCGGCCGCCCGTCCCGGACCGCCGTACGACAGCGCCGTGGAACCCGGCCCCGGGA
The DNA here is from genome assembly GCF_058245575.1 of Streptomyces sp. UF-297. Taxonomy (NCBI): domain Bacteria; kingdom Bacillati; phylum Actinomycetota; class Actinomycetes; order Kitasatosporales; family Streptomycetaceae; genus Streptomyces; species Streptomyces sp. UF-297. Next base: position 5,139 of record NZ_JBSIBZ010000134.1, read on the forward strand.
GCACCGGAGGCGCGCGGTGAGCGGCTCCACCAGTACCGTGACCGCCGCCGAAGCGCTGCGCGAGGCCGCCACCCGCACCCGGCGCAACGCCTGGCGCAGTACGGCACTCGGCCTCGCCGTCCCCGTAGGACTGCTCCTGCTCTGGCAGGGGGCCGCACAACTGGGCGTGATCGACACGCTGCTGTTCCCGCCACCGACGGCCATCGCCTCGCAGCTGCTGGCGCTGGCCGAGGACGGCGAGCTGGGCACGCACGCCACGGCCACTCTCGGCCGACTGCTGCCGGGGTACGCCTTCGGAGCGGTGGCCGGTGCCCTGGCAGGTTTCGTCATGGGTGCCTCGCGCACCGTCGGCTCCCTGTTCGGCCCGCTCTTCGCGGCCCTGTACGCCCTCCCCAAGATCGCCACGCTGCCACTGCTGCTGCTCGTCTTCGGCCTCACCGAGACCCCGAAGGTGCTCTCGGTCGCCATCGCCGTCTTCTTCGTCCTGCAGATCAACACCCTCGCCGGAGTACGGCAGATCGACCCGCGCACGCTGGAGAGCGCTCGCGCCTACGGAGCCTCGGGGCTGCGCATGCTGCGCTTCGTCCTGTTGCCGGGGGCGTGCCCGGGCGTGGTGACCGGGCTGCGTACGGCGGCCGGGCTCGGCGTAGTGACCGCGGTCGCCGTCGAGTTCGTGGCCTCCGACAGCGGACTGGGCTATCTGATCTGGAATTCCTGGACGCTCTTCCAGCCCGAGCGCATGTACGTGGGCCTGGTCTCCGTCGCGCTGCTGGGCGCCGTCTTCTCCGGCGCGGTCCACCTGGCCGGGCGCTGGGCCATGCCGTGGCGGGCGGATGCGCCGCGCCGTGACATGCGGATTCCGCGGCGACGACGGACGACCGCCTCCTGAACCACCGCTTCCTGAAACGGCGTTGCGCCTTCCTGATCCGCCACCACCCCTCTCCTCTCCGCCCCGCGCCCGTGGCTGGGGCCCGTACCTCTTCACCGAACCCGTATGACCGTCCCCCTGAAAGGAACCCCTCGCTCATGATCCGCCGCCGAACAGCCCTTCTCGCCGCGCTGCCAGCGCTCGCCCTGCTCGCCGCCTGCCAGGGAGGCGGCACCAAGGACGCGGCCGCACCGACCGCGGTGCGCGTCGCCCATCTGCCCTCCACGCTCTTCGCGCCGCTGTACGTGGCCGATGCCAAGGGCTACTTCGCGAAGGAGGGGATCAAGGTCGACCTGCAGAAGGTCAAGAGCGGCCAGGACGCGGTCCCGCTGGCCGCGTCGGGGAAGCTCGACGCGGTCGTCGCGGGCTTCTCGGCCGGGCTGTTCAACGGCGTGTCCAAGGGCCTGGACGTCAAGGTCGCCGCTTCCATGGGCGCCTCCACCGGGGAGAATCCGTCCCCCACCGCCCTGGAGGTCTCCAAGAAGCTGCTGGACTCCGAGCGCGTGAAGAATCCGGCCGATCTGCGCGGGCGCAAGATAGCGGTCGCCGGCGGCGCGGGAGCGGCAGGCGGCTACCAACTCGCCGAGACCCTGCGCGCTTCGGGGCTCACGCTCAAGGACGTCAAGGTGGTGAATGTCGCGGTCCCCGACATGAAGGCCGCGCTCGCCGACGGGGGCGTGGACGCGGCGCTGGCGCCCGCCCCGTTCACCACCGCCATGGAACAGGCCGGCGTGGCCTCGCCGGTGGCCGTCCCGCCCAAGGGCACCACCGCGACCGGCGTCGTCCTCGGCAACTCTTTCGCGGACAAGCCGGTGGCGGGCAAGTTCCTCGCCGCACTGCGCAAGGCTGCGGCGGATCTGCAGGGCCCGGGCCGGACCTCGCAGGAGACGCTGGACATCCTGGCCAAGGCGACCGGCCAGAAGATCGAGGTGCTGCGCAAGACTCCGCCGTACCAGTGGGACCCCGAACTCAAGCCGGACACCGGCCAGTTGGAGAAGATGCAGCAGGCGTACCGCGACGCCGGGCTGCTCAAGGGCGACCCCGTGCCGATGAACAAGCTCGTGATGCGGTAGGTCCGTCGGGCAGGACGGAGACGGCAACCGCCCCCCCATGCGCAGCCCTTTGCGGGAGCGGCATGGGGGGTGTACGGGAGAAACGGCACCCGGATACATGAAGTTGCCGAGAACAGCAGACGCTGCCCGAATCGCAATCGGCCGGGCCGCTCCTCGTGGAGATGGCTGACGTGATTCTTATCGAGAAATTCTAGGGTTGAGGGCATGGAATATCGACGCCTTGGCCGCAGTGGCCTGTCCGTCAGCACGATCGCGTACGGCAATTGGTTCACCCATGGTTTCCAACTCCAGGAGGAGCAGGCGACCGCGTGTGTGCACGCCGCCCTCGACGCGGGGATCACCACCTTCGACACCGCGGACATGTACTCCGAGACGCGGGCCGAGGCCGTTCTGGGACGGGCACTGGCCGGGCAACGGCGGGAAGGGCTGGAGGTCTTCACCAAGGTTTTCTGGCCGACCGGGCCCGGCGCCAATGACCACGGCCTGAGCCGCAAACACATCATGGAGTCGTGCCACAATTCGCTGCGCCGGCTGCAGACCGACTACATCGACGTCTACCAGGCCCATCGGTTCGACCGGACGGTGCCCCTGGAAGAGACGATGCTCGCCTTCGCCGACCTGGTACGGCAGGGAAAGGTCCTTTACGTCGGCGTCTCGGAGTGGACCGCCGAGGAAATCACCCGCGGCGCCGCGCTCGCCCGTGAGCTGCGGGTCCCGTTCATCTCCAACCAGCCGCAGTACTCGATGCTGTGGCGGGCCGCCGAGTCCCAGGTCATCCCGGCATGCCGACGCGAGGGAATCGGCCAGATGGCATGGTCACCGCTTGCCCAGGGCGTACTCACCGGCAAATACCGCCCCGGCCGGACGCTGCCCGCCGACTCCCGTCTGACCTACGACGCCCGCAATCCCTTCCTCGGCGCGTTGGTACGCGACGAGGTGCTGGCCCGGGTGCAACTGCTGCGTCCGCTCGCTGAGCAGGCGGGGCTCACGATGGCCCAACTCGCCCTGGCGTGGGTGCTGCAGAACCCGGACGTGTCCTCGGCCGTCATCGGCGCCTCCCGCCCGGAACAGATCGCCGAAAACGTTGAGACAGCCGGCACCGAGCTCGATGCGGACCTGATGACGGCGATCGACGAGACCCTCGACGGCGTCATCGAGGACGACCCCCGCTCCACCATTTCCGTCGCCGCGTCCACCTTCGGTTCGTAATCCGGCGCACCGCGGCGTCGCGGCAGGAGTGAGGTGCCGCTCTGGCGCGCCGGACAATGCGTCCGGCGCGCCAGGGCGGCCTTCATGGCCGAGACGCGGGCGCGGTGCTATTTCCGGCCGTGGGCGTCGGTGAGGTCGCCCAGTTGGGCGGTGTAGGTGAGCAGGGCGGCCTGGACGCGGTTGGTGACGCGGAGTTTGGTGAAGACATTGCTGGCGTGGGTTTTGACGGTGGCTTCGCTCATTTTCAGGACGTCGGCGATATCGGCGTTGGAGAGGCCTTGTCCGATGCCGCGGAGCACTTCTTGTTCCCGGCGGCTGAGGGAGTCCAAGGCCTGCTGCTGTGCGTCGGTGATGCGGGGGAGTGCGGTGTAGGACTGGATCAGGTGCCGGGTGATGGAGGGGGAGAGCATGGCGTCCCCGGCGGCGACGACGCGGATGGCATGGATCAGCTCTTCGGGTTCGCAGTCCTTGAGCAGGAAGCCCGCCGCGCCGGCCCGGAGGGCGGAGCGGATGTACTCGTCCTGGCCGAAGGTGGTCAGGACGATGACCTTGGGCGGGTCGCGCAGCTCGGCCGCCAGCGCCGCGGTGGCCGTCAGGCCGTCCATGTGCGGCATCCGGATGTCCATCAGTACGACGTCGGGCTGGAGCGTGCGCGCGGCCTCGACCACCTTCGTACCGTCGTTGAGCTGGGTGACGACGTGGATGTCGGCGGCGGTGTCCAGGATGGAGGTCAGGCCCTGGCGGACGATGCTGTCGTCGTCGACGAGCACTACCTTGATCATTGGTCTCTTTCCTGTGGGGGAGGGACGGTGTCCCCGGGGTCGCCGAAGGGGATCGTCGCGGTGACGACGAAACCTCCCTCGGCCGTGGGAGCTGCGCGGAAGGTTCCTCCCAGGTGCTCCACCCGCTGGCGCAGGCCCACCAGGCCGTTGCCGCCGCTGGGAATGCCCCGTACCGGCTCGCTGGGTGGTTCGTTGGTCACCCGCGCCTGGTACAGGCCCTCGGTGCACCGCAGTTCCACCCGTACTGGTGCCCGTGGTGCGTACTTGACGGCGTTGGTCAGCGTCTCCTGCACGATGCGGTAGACCGTGCGGCGCACCTCGGCCGGTACCAGAGCCGTCTCCTTCTCGAAGACGAGCTCCACCGGGGTGCCGGTCGCCTCGGTCCCCTCGACCAGCCGCTCGATGGCCCGTACCGCCGGCGGTTTCAGCGGTGCCGGCTCGTTGTCCTCGCCGGGCGGGCGCAGCACGCCCAGCACGGCGCGCAGTTCCTCCAGCGCCGTGGCTCCCGCCCGCCGGATCAGATCCGCCTGCTGCGCCACCCACTCCGGGCCGCGGTCGGCACCGAGCTTCAGCGCTCCGGCATGCACCACCACATGGGTGACCCGGTGTGCCACCACGTCGTGCATCTCCCGGGCGATCCGGTTGCGTTCCTCGACCTGGGCCCGCTCGGTCACCAGCGCCTGTTCGTGCCGTAGGTGCTCGGTGTATTCGGTCAGGGAGACGATGCGTACCTGTCGCATCCGCAGATACGCGCCCGTCACGATGGGGGCGACGACATAGGCCAGTGCGCGGGCGATGACGTTCGCGGTGTCCAGTACGGGTTGGTACGGCCTGCCGAGAATCCACGGGGTGACCGCGGGGGCGGCCGCGGACACCGCGCCCGCGAGGTAGGTGAAGCGCATCGACCCGTACTGCGCCGCCGTCAGCAGAGCGCAGACGAGGGACCCCGGTGCCTGGAAGATCCAGTCTCCGGCCACGGCGATGCACAAGGTGGCCATGGGGTACCGCAGCCGGAGGATCATCAGAGGGCCCAGGACGAATGCCGCGACGAGGTCGAGGCTGATGTGGTGGGCGACCAGCCCGACGGCGGGTGTGGACAGGACGTCCACGGCGTTGTAGATCGTGGCCATCGCAGCGGGCAGATACAGCGCACGGGAGATCCTCCACCTGCGTCCCAGGGCGATGGACACGGGACCTCCAGTTTTGCGGCTTTTGCGCGTTGTGCTGCGTTCTAGAACGCTAACGGACGGATATCGCGGACACCCGGTGCCGCATCGGTACGGCGAGCGACGGCGAGCGGGCGGCGGTTTCCGGGCGCTGCCGTGGCTGCGGGCCAGGGGGGCACCCTCGCCGCCTGCGCGCATGCTGCGGGGCGGCCGCGGTGTGGCGCCCTCGGTTCCGGGAGTGGGCCGCACTCCACCTTCACCCGGTGGAAGAGGCCATCCGGTCGGCCGTCCGTGGCACCGGATCTCATCCGTACGTCGCGCCCGACCTCATCCGAAAGTATCGATGACCTTGCCCCGGTGCGAGGCGTCCGGAGCGCTACCGGACCGTCGTCGATCAGGGCCGTGCCACCGAACCGGAACGCGCCGCGGAGAGCAGCACGCTGCGCGCGGTCGCCGACCGGCGCAGGGCGCCGGGGCACGGCGGCAGCGTCGTGGTGTACGCGGCCGTTCGTACCGCGCAGGGCACCGGACGGGGGAGCGCTGTCGGCCGACGGGGGCCGTGGCTTGACGCCGTGTCACCTTGCCCGTTCCCCGCCCCTCGGCACGAGATTCAGCTCAGCTGTCACGGGGCTTAAGAAATCGTTGATGGACTCACGGGACGGATTTCGGCAGATTGTTGCCACCCGGCGTGATCACATTCGGAGCCGTCCTGGCCCGTGCCCCGCCGTGGTTCTCCGCCTGGCCTGTCGTCATGCGGTCGGACTCGCTCTCGTACAGGAGGCTCAAGGGTGAAGGCACTGGTGAAGGACAAGGCGGAGCCGGGACTGTGGCTGCGGGATGTCCCCGAGCCCACGATCGGCCCGGGCGATGTCCTGATCAAGGTGCTGCGCACCGGAATCTGCGGCACCGACCTGCACATCCGCGCCTTCGACGCCTGGGCCCAGCAGGCCGTGCGCACGCCGCTGGTGCTCGGCCACGAGTTCGTCGGCGAGGTCGTGGAGACCGGCCGCGACGTCGCGGAGATCAAGGCGGGCGACCGCGTCAGCGGCGAGGGCCACCTGGTGTGCGGCAAGTGCCGCAACTGTCTGGCCGGGCGCCGCCATCTGTGCCGCGCCACGGTCGGCCTCGGGGTCGGCCGGGACGGGGCCTTCGCCGAGTACGTCGCGCTGCCCGCCTCCAACGTGTGGGTGCACCGCGCCCCGGTGGACCTCGACGTGGCGGCGATCTTCGACCCGTTCGGCAATGCCGTGCACACCGCCCTGTCCTTCCCCCTGGTCGGGGAGGACGTACTGATCACCGGAGCCGGCCCGATCGGTCTGATGGCCGCGGCCGTGGCCCGGCACGCCGGTGCCCGCAACGTCGTCATCACCGACGTCAGCGAGGAGCGGCTGGAGATCGCCCGCAAGATAGGGGTCAGCCTCGCGCTCAACGTCACCGACGCGGCCGTCGCCGACGGGCAGCGGGCACTGGGCCTGCGCGAGGGGTTCGACGTCGGCCTGGAGATGTCCGGCCGCCCCGAGGCGATGCGCGACATGATCGCCAACATGACGCACGGCGGCAAGATCGCGATGCTGGGCCTGCCCGCCCAGGAGTTCCCGGTCGACTGGGCCCGGATCGTCACCTCCATGATCACGATCAAGGGCATCTACGGCCGCGAGATGTTCGAGACCTGGTACGCGATGACGGTGCTGCTCGAAGGCGGCCTCGACCTCGCCCCCGTGATCACCGGCCGGTACGCCTACCAGGACTTCGAGGAGGCTTTCGCGGACGCGGCCAGCGCCCGCAGCGGAAAGATCGTTCTCGACTGGACCGCGTGACGGCCGCCCCGGTCCGTCCAGCACCGCGTTTCGCCCGCCCCTCGCCGCTCTCCCGAGCCCGTACCCATCCCTAGGAGCCCCTTCATGTTCGACTCTGTCCGCGACGACCTGCGCGCCACCCTGGACGAGATCCGCGCCGCCGGTCTGCACAAGCCGGAGCGGGTCATCGACACCCCGCAGTCGGCGACCGTCAACGTCAGCGCGGGCGGACGCACCGGCGAGGTCCTCAACTTCTGCGCGAACAACTACCTCGGCCTCGCCGACCACCCCGAGATGGTCGCCGCCGCCCACCAGGCGCTGGACCGCTGGGGCTTCGGCATGGCCTCCGTACGCTTCATCTGCGGCACGCAGGAAGTGCACAAGGAGCTGGAGCAGCGGCTGTCGGCGTTCCTCGGCCAGGAGGACACGATCCTGTACTCCTCCTGCTTCGACGCCAACGGCGGCGTCTTCGAGACGCTGCTCGGCGAGCAGGACGCGGTGATCTCCGACGCCCTCAACCACGCCTCGATCATCGACGGCATCCGCCTGTCCAAGGCCCGCCGCTTCCGCTACGCCAACCGCGACCTGGCCGACCTGGAGGCCAAGCTCAAGGAGGCCTCCGACGCCCGGCGGCGCCTCATCGTCACCGACGGCGTGTTCTCCATGGACGGCTACCTCGCGCCGCTGAAGGAGATCTGCGACCTGGCCGACCGCTACGACGCCATGGTCATGGTCGACGACTCGCACGCCGTCGGCTTCGTCGGCCCCGGCGGCCGCGGCACCCCCGAACTGCACGGCGTGATGGACCGCGTCGACATCATCACCGGCACCCTCGGCAAGGCGCTCGGCGGTGCCTCCGGTGGCTACGTCGCCGCCCGCGCCGAGATCGTCGCCCTGCTGCGCCAGCGCTCGCGCCCCTACCTGTTCTCCAACACTCTCGCCCCGGTGATCGCCGCCGCCTCCATCAAGGCGCTGGACCTCATCGAGACCGCGGGCGAACTGCGCGAGCGGCTCGCGGCGAACACCAAGCTGTTCCGCACCCGCATGACCGAGGAGGGCTTCGACATCCTCCCCGGCGACCACGCGATCGCCCCCGTCATGATCGGCGACGCGTCCGAGGCCGGGCGCATGGCCGAGCTGCTGCTGGAGCGCGGCGTCTACGTCATCGGCTTCTCCTACCCGGTGGTGCCCCAGGGCCAGGCCCGCATCCGCGTCCAGCTGTCCGCCGCGCACTCCACCGAGGACGTGAACCGCGCGGTGGACGCGTTCGTCGATGCCCGGGCGGCCCTGGCAGGATGATCGTGTGATCGATCCCCGACGGCTGCGCACGCTGCGGGCCGTGGCAGACCACCGTACGGTGACTGCCGCGGCCGCCGCCCTGTACCTGACCCCCTCCGCGGTCTCCCAGCAGATCGCCGCGCTGGAACAGGAAACAGGCCACAAGATCCTGGAACGGGACAAGCGCGGTATGCGGCCGACGGCCGTCGGGGAAATCCTGCTGCGGCGGGGCAGCGCGGTGCTCGCCGAACTGGAGCGCGCCGAGGCCGAGATCGCGGCCTACACCTCCGGCGCGGCCGGCGAGGTCACGCTCGCGGCCTTCGCCACCGGCATCGCCGTGGTGCTGGCCCCGGCCATCACCGCGCTCGGCACTACCTCCCCGGGCATCCGCGTGCGGGTACGCGACGCCGAGGGCGATGTCAGCCTGCCGATGGTCCTGGACGGCCGCGCCGACATCGCCGTGGCCGTCGAGTACCGCGGCGCGCCCAGCGCCGACGACCAGCGGCTGCTGCGGGTCCCGCTGTACGCCGACCCGTTCGACGCCGTACTGCCTCGTGACCACAAGCTCGCCACAGCCGAAACGGTGCCCGTCGCCGCACTCGCCGACGACCGCTGGATCGGCCCCTATCCCGGCAACCCCTGTCACGACCTCATCGTCCTGGCCTGCGAATACGCCGGATTCCAGCCCCATTTGGAACACTCCTCCGACGACTTCAGAGCCGTGGTCAGCCTGGCCGCCGCAGGCGCCGGAGTGTCCCTCGTCCCCCGCTCGGCACTGCGCGACATGGACCTGTCCCATGCCGTCGTCCGCCCCGTGGAGGGCGTCGTCCCCACCCGCCGGGTCTTCGCCGCCGTCCGCTGCGGCGCCGAGGAACATCCCTTGCTACGCCCCGTCCTGGACGCCCTGCGCGCCGCGGCCACCACCGTCCCACCGGCTGGCCCGCCCCTTCTTTGAGGGGCGTCTTCTTCGAGGGGCGTCCTGCCCGTCTTCCGGTCGCCGGCGAGGCTCTCGGGCTCCTCATGGACGACCACCGACACGCTGCTCGCCGACCACGTACGGCGCCCGGCACGACGCCGCGGCCGTCCGCACCGAGCTGCTGCCTCAGCGGGCCCTGAACCGATCGCTGACCGAAGCCCGCGCGCCCAAGGCTTGTGCCGCTGGCGCACGGCGCCGTTCAGCATCGGTCAGAAGGTGCCTTCGATCCACCGGGCATCCGTCAGGTAGCGGCGGTCGTGCCCGTCCCCGACGTGCCGGCTGAAGGCCGGATGGCCCGCTGCGGCGTGCTGTCGCATCAAGCTGACCAGGGCTCGCAGCCGCTCGGCCGCGACGGCGGGCAGCGCGGCCCGTTCCGTCTGGGACAAGCCGTAGGAGTCGGCGAACAGTGCAAGGCGCCGCCGTGCCTCCGGCACCGGCAAGGAGAGTTCCACGTCGTCCGGGGCGTACAAGGGGACGAAGCGATACGCGGTGTAGGCGGCATCCCACAGGCGCGGACCGGGATGGGCGGTGTCGAAGTCGATGAAAGCGACCGGAAGTTGGTCGCGAAACACCATGTTGTAGGTGGCCGCGTCACCATGGCAGATCACCTCCGTCGGCTCACGCGGCGGCAGTTGCCAGGCGTCATCCGGTTCCCGCACGAAGCCGGCGGAGGCCTCGCTCCTGCGTCCCGTCCGCGCTGAACCCGTACGGCCGTGGAGCCCCGACGAAGCCCGCATCCCGCAGATGCGCGAGGAAACGCTGGACGGTGGCGCTCCAGGCTCCAGCGGGACGCCGGACGCGATCGCCCGCACGGACAACTTGGTTCACACCGCCGAAGAACACTTCCTGATCTTCCACGGGAGCAGGCTAGTTGTGCGGCCCGCCCTCAGCAGCCGAATATCCGGCGGGCCTTACGCGTCAAGTCAGCCAGCCGTCGGTGCGTCACGGCCACCGATGGGGAGGCAGAGCACACTCATCCCCCCTCGAGATGCCCTTCCGATACGCACTCTGGCCGTGCGCTCTTGTCCGGGAGACAGTCCGGGCGAGCCCCGGACCAGCCCGGACATCCCGTGCCCGTCCCGGACAGCCGCGGGCTGTTGCCGGGCTCGTCGATGAACCGCAGACTCTGTGGTGTCCGGCCGAGCCGGCCGATGCTGTCGCGAAGAACATCTGAACTCCCGGACAGCGGTGACCGAAATGCCGACCGCGCGACCACGGGCGCTCCGAATCGTCCCGAGCCCTCGGCAGCCCCACTGACACCGGCCCTGAGACCGCTCTTGGCGACCGTGGCATCCCGGTCCTGGGGAACGTCGAGTTCGGGCACGCCGGCCCGAATCTGCCCATGCCGGTCGGCATCCGCGTCGCCCTCGACGCGCAGCAGCGGACATTGTCGCTGCTCGAACCGGCAGTACGCCCGCTCACGGTGACGGGACCGGGCGGCTGAGCAACGCGGACAGGGCGCTTCTTCATGGGGGCTGAGAGGTGTTCTCACAGTGGGTGTTCCGTGACGATCCGCCCAATTTCGCGATGAGTTGGGTCTCGGATGGCCGGCGCGGGCTGGGCGAGGGTGAACAAGCCGAGTTCGGGTTCCGCGAGGATGCCGCGGTAGCCGCCGCGTACCGGGGCTGGCGGCCGACGTCGCGGGCGCTTTGGCTCATAACCGGCTGCGCCCACGAGGCTGGAGAGGCTGCTTCTGCGGATCGAGCGGGACAGCACCCCGGGCGTCGCCGTCGCCGGGGTCGCGGGTTTCCATCTCGCCGCTGATTCCGGGGAAGTCGAGCGAAGAGCGCCACTGCACTCTGCTTGCCTGGGAACACCGGCCTGGCTTTCAAGGGCCGGACCGGGCCGGACCGGCCGAGGTCTACGAAGGCGTCCGGCCAGGCCCAGGGTCTGCGCGCCGCTGCCGCAGTACGTGGGCCAGAGCCCCGGCCGGGAACAGCAGGAAGAGCAGGGCCGCTCCGCCCGATACCGCTGCCAGTACGGCCGCCCCACCGCCCCCGAGGTCTTCCTCTCGGACAGCGACCTGGGGATCGTCCGCCTGATAGCGGACAGTCATCCGGGTCCCGGCGGACGCCTTCCCGCCGCCGCTGCCCGCTGGTAGATCCGCCACCACGGTCCGGCCGTCGGCCACGAACTCGACCTGGCATTGACCCAACATGCATGAGCCCTCTGTATGCAATGTTGCGGGAGTCTGCCGGCCGTCCTGAAAGGAGCGCAGATGCCGGGCCGCCGGAAGCAGAACCAGCAGCGACAGTGCGGCCAGCAGCAGGGCGAGAACCAGGCCTGTCACCGCGGCCGCAACAGGTCGCGCGTTACGCGTTCCCTCGTCATGGTGCCGCCCGCCGGCAGCGCTCGCGTCTGTTATGCCGTCCACGTCTCGTGCTGTCCCTTCCCATTCCCCCGCCCGACACCAACCGCATCAGAGTAGAACCCGACGAAAACCTCGCAGAACACCCACTCAGGCTCAGGCGGATTTGAGGAGCTCGGCCAGCCGAAGAGTGTCGTCGAGGTAGCGGTCGTAGGGGAAGTCGGCCGCGACGAGCTTGGCGCGGAACTCGTCGTAGAGGGGCTTGCCGGCGGTGTGGAAGGCTTTCCGGCCGGCGTCGGTAAGCCGGACCAGGCGCCGTCGCGCGTGTGCGGGGTCGATGGTGATCTGCACCAGGCCGTCCGCCTCAAGTGGTCGCAGCGCCCGGCTGATCGCCGGGTCGGACACCGACAGTGCCTGCGCCAGCTGGTGCTGTGTCACCGGCTCGATGTCCTCCAGTGTGCCCAGCAGTCGTATCTGGCTGTAGGTCAGGCCGTCCCGATCGTCGGTGCGTTGCCGGGCTGCCTCGCCCAGCAGCATGACCACACGGTGCAGCAGGTCTGCGAGTCCTTCATCCACGGCGTCAGCATAACAGAGTGTTGACGGGTTAATGTTAACTAGGTAAGACTGAAGTCATGGACAACGTCAGTTACCTCGCCCAGTCAGCCTTCCCTTTGGTCTGGATCCTGGTCCCGGCCATCGGCGCCTTCGTGCGGGCCCGCCACGCCAAGTCCCCCCAAGAACGGCTGGAGATATGGCAGCGCTGGTGGGCCATCGGCGCCTTCGGCATCGGCAGCCTGTGGATGACGGTCGCGTTTCTCGCCTTCCCGGAGGTCATGGCCACCGCGATCGGCTTCGACCGGACGCCCTTCATGTTCGAGATCGCCTTCGCCAACCTCGGGTTGGCCGTCATGGGCTTCCGCGCCGCCTCGGCCTCGCCGCGTGAGCGCATCACCATCGGGATCGGCGGCGGCATGTTCCTCTGGGGAGCCGTCGTCGGCCACCTCTACCAGTGGTTCGCCAACGGCGACCACGCCCCCGGGAACACCGGGGGAGTCCTCGTCAACGACCTCCTGATCCCGGCGGTCATGATCATCCTGGCTGTGCGGTCCCGGCGCCTGGCCGCCACGCCCCGCCCGGTCGGCTCACTCGCCGCCTGACACCGCGGGAGCTGCCCTTGCCACGGCGACTCGTGTCCGCCGCAAACCCGACCACGAGACCGACGCGGCACAAGGAGTCGCCGCCGGGCAGCTCACCGTGTTTGTCGCGCAGTGATCGCTTTCGCCCGCACTGTGCCGGCGCTGGAACTCTCCGTTCCCAACAACGCCGGCCAGAAGCTTCGCGGTGGCCTCGGGGGCCTCCACGGGGAAGTGGTGGCTGCCCAGGCCGACGAGCACGATGGCGAGGCGGTCTCCGTAGCGGTCGATCGCCTCCTGCGTCACCAGGTCACCAACGGCGAACACGGTGACC
>NZ_JBSIBZ010000135.1:0-18109 GCF_058245575.1 Streptomyces sp. UF-297
CGGGGTACTTACGGGGAGCAGCCATGATCGGCATCCTTCCGGGTCTTGATGATCTCCATCAAACCCGGGGCGATTCAGTGGTGCCGGCCGGCAGCAGGTTGTGCAGGGTGCGGAACTCCGGCTGATCCATGATCCACAGCATGTCGTTCAGCCCCGAGCCGCCGGTATCGCCGAAGACGATGGCGCTGCTGGTCTTGGTCACATCATCGTTGGACTTGAACGCCCAGAACTCCTTCGCGCAGGAGAGGAAGTACGCCTTGAAGTCCTCGAACCCGGGGTAGGTGGACGAGCTCAGTTTGCGGACGATCGCGCTCATGGAGTGCCCTTCTCGTCTGCAGTTGCGTATGCGTGCCCTGTGCAGGTACACCGGTCCAACGTAGTCGCACCGGTACGCGGCGTCAGGAGGCGGAAGTGGCCGCAGGCCACGTTGGCCGGGAACGGGCGCCCGCATCGTGTGGCGAGTCCCAGGAGGGCGTGCCACGGCCGCGGGCAAGATGGGCTGGCAGGCCAGCGGGAGCAGGGTCCAGGCCAACGTGGCTCCCGGTGCACAGGCTCCCCTGACGGGACACTCCCTCATGCCTACGGTGGACGGGCGTACCGGTAGCAGTAAGGGCACGTACACCGCCAACTGCCGTGTGGCCGTGCGTGGCGGCTGAGCCCTACACCGCGCGGACGGCCGGTTTCCCGCACCCGATCTCGTCCAGCACAAAGAGAGACCTGGCCGATCGCCGACTGCCGGTAGTGAGCACAGCAGCCCTGCGGGCCGTGGAACACCTTTGCCGGCGCCGGGTGCCGGCATCGACGAGAGGAAGAGCCGATGGTCACCGTGACAACGTCCGCGACGTGGCAGCCCGAGCCCCGGGGCCGGGTGTTCGACGATATGAGGGGGTCGGGTACCGACCGCATCGCCTGGGGAGCCCCGGACGCCGAGAACCGCGAGACCGGGTACACCTTCACCGGCCACACCACCGAAGCACGCCTGGACGGCCACGACTTCACCGTGGGCACGATCACCTACGACAACTACCTGCGCGAGCCGGCCGGGAGCGGTCGCTTCCATTCCTGCGCCATGAACGTAACCGTCCGGCTGTCCGTGCAGGACGGCCCGGAAACCGAGTTCCCCCTCGCCTTCTCCCACCTCTCCTACGGCGACGAGGACCGCGACGTCCCGGACATCCTGCGCATCCCGGTGCCACTGCCCGGCGAGCAGACCCTCACCGTCGACGGCGTGCCGTACACCCTGATCATCACCGGTTTCCCGGGCGTGGACGACGGGCCGCTCCAGCAGACCCAGAGCGGCCCCGAGGGCCAGACCACCACGACCGACGTGCTCGGCATGCTCGTGCGCACGGACAAGCCCGACATCGCGATCCGCTCCGTGCACCACCAGGGCGAGTCGGGCCGCCCTCAGGACGGCGAGTACATCGAGCTCGTCAACCGCAGCGCCGCAATGATCCCCCTCCAAGGCTGGACGATCAACGCCGGTGACGCCGGGCAGGACTTCACCTTCCCCGCCACCGGCTACTTCGCCCCCGGCATGGCCCTCCGGGTGTACACCTCCGGCCAGCAGCAGCCGGCCGGCTGGTACGGACTCACCTTCCACAGCGAGCGCCCCATCTGGAACGACAAGGGCGATGTCGCCGAACTCCGCGACAAGAGCGGCAACCTCCGCGCCCGCTACGCCTACGGCAACGCCGCGGACTGAAGCGCCGACCGGCGAGATCGACGAGCCGCACACGGCCCGCCCCGTCCACGAGTGCTTTTCGGCCTGACGAACCGGGGCGATCCGCTGGCCAGTTCCGGTTCTGGTGACGCCGGTCATGTGCTGCCAGCATTTCCGCAATCGGGCAGCCGGAGCGGGCAGGGGGCATTTCCATCCGCGAGCGGGACGGACCGCTGAGCCGCACGGTGTGCCCCGTCCGTGCCGGGCCGGCCCGGCCGACCGAAGGAGAGACTGTTGACTGGCTTAGCCCGCAGCGAGCCCCAGCCCGCCACCTCGCTCACCAGGGACCTGAACGCCGCGGTCACCGTCCCGCCGCCGGATCAGGACGCCGAGGCGAAGCTCGCCGCACAGGGGCTTATCGCGGCGCTGCCCGCAGACTTCACCGTCGACCGGGCCGGCAGCGACATCCCCGCGTGGAGCCTGGGCCCGTACGCGTTCCTGACCGGCACCGCGCCCGACACCGTCAACCCCAGCCTGTGGCGGAACGCGCTGCTGAACATGAACACCGGCCTGTTCGAGGTCGTCGAGAACGCCGTCTACCAGGTGCGGGGGATGGACCTGTCCAACATCTCCTTCCTGGAGGACCCCACCGGTGCCTCCCAGGAAATCGTGGTGGTGGACCCCCTGATCAGCGAGGAGTGCGCGGCGGCGGCGCTGAAGCTCTACCGTGAGCACCGCGGCCAGGAGCGCACGATCCGCGCGGTGCTCTTCACTCACTCCCACCTCGACCACTACGGCGGTGTGCTGGGACTCTTCGAGGACCGGCAGCTGCCGCAGGGGGTGGACGTCATCGCTCCGGAGGGGTTCCTGGAGCACTCGGTGAGCGAGAACGTCTACGCCGGCAACGCCATGCAGCGCCGGGCGCTGTTCATGTACGGAGCACTGCTGGAGCGGTCCGCCCAGGGGCAGGTCGACGCCGGACTGGGCAAGTACAACTCCACCGGCCTGGCGGGCCTGCTGCCCCCGACGTTCACCGTCACCTCCGATGTCGCCAAGCCCGAGCATGTCGTGTCCTTCGGGCCGGTGAATCTGGAGTTCCAGCTCACCCCGGGCACCGAGGCCCCGGCGGAGCTGAACTTCTACCTCCCCGACGTGCGCACGCTGTGCATGGCCGAGAACGCCACCCCCACCCTGCACAACCTCTACAGCCTGCGCGGGGCCCAGGTGCGTGACGCCAAGGCCTGGTCGCAGTACCTCCGCCAGTCCGTCACCTGGTACGGCCACCGCTCGGACGTGATGTTCGCCAGTCACTTCTGGCCCCGCTGGAACACCGCCGAGACACCCGACGCGATCGTCTCCTTCCTCACCAGCCAGGCCGACCTGTACCGCTATCTCCACGACCAGTCGCTGCGGCTGGCCAACCACGGCCGGACCATGACCGAGATCGCCGAGGACCTCGACGGCGCCCTGCCCCAGAGCCTGGTGGGGCAGTGGTTCAACCGCGGCTACTACGGCACCCCCAACCACGACATCAAGGCCGTCTACCAGCGCTACCTCGGCTGGTACGACGGCAACGCCGCCCACCTGCACACCCTCCCGCCCGAGCAGGCCGGCACCCGGTACGTCGAGGCGATGGGCGGCGCCCCCAAGGTCGTGGAGCTGGCCCGGCAGACGTACGAGAACGCCAAGAGCGCCGACGACTACCGGTGGACCGCCGAACTCCTGAGCCACGCCGTCTTCGCCGACCCCACCAACCAGGACGCCCGCACCCTGGAAGCCGACGTCCTCGAACAGCTCGGCTACCAGGCCGAGAGCGGCCCCTGGCGCAACTTCTACCTCGCCGCCGCCCACGAACTGCGCACCCGGCCCGCCGACGGAGCGCCGCCCCAGCTCCCCTCACCGCAGATCATCACCCAGCCCGTCCTGGCCTCCATGCCGCTGGACATGCTCATCGACTACCTCGGCATCCGCCTCAACGGCCCCGAAGCCGCCAACCACCCCCTCACCCTCGGCTTCACCGTCACCGGCGGGCTGCCCGACGACCCCACCCAATGCACCATCCAGCTCCGCAATGGCGTCCTCGTCTACACCCCCCACCGCGCCCGCGCGGGAACCACCGACGCCACCTACACCATCACCCGCACCGGCCTGAACAACCTCGCCATCAGCACCACCACCCCCGACGAACTCATCACCAGTGGCGACCTCACCATCACCACCGGCACCATCGATCCCCTCAACACCCTCAACCGGCTACTGGACACCTTCAGCTACTGGTTCGGCCTCACCACCCCCTGACCACTGGCACGAGCCGGCAGGACCCCGCCAGGCTCCCGCCGTTCCCGACCGGCCAGACAGAAAGACAGATCAGGGCATCACCGCCTCGATAAGCCAGGACCTCCCGGCGCAGCCCGGCTCGGCACCGCTACTCCCGAGAGGTCCTGGCTCGTCAGGCCACTTCTTTCAACCCGCTCCCCCGGCCCTGCGATCGGCCTGTCCACGAAGGCTGACCACCACCAGCGCCCACAGGCGTTGCGGAACGGTGCAAGGGGAGAGCCGGTGACCGCCCGTGGGCTGGTCGGGAAGGGCAGCCGAGATGCGGATAGTGGTATGCACGGAGAAGGGTCTGGCCCGTAGTCGGTGGTGACGCCGGGTGTCCGTCAGGGCAGGAGGATGCCGTGGCGGAGGAGGTCGAATCCGGCGCGTCCGTGCATCTGTCTCGTGATCCTCTTGGTGCGGGTGTTGACGCCTTCCGTGCGGCCGTTGTGGTGAGGCATTGTGAGGGCGGCGTTCACGGCGGGCCGGTCGATTTCGAGGCCGTTGGTGAGACTGCGCAGGTGGGGCAGGTCGACGGCACGGGCAGCCGTGATCCACTCGGCGTGTTTCGCGTCGTTGCCCTCAGCCGGCTTCAGCAGGGTGGCGAAGCCGCCTGCGAGATCGGCGAGTGCGGTCATTTCCGGGCAGGCCGCAGCGATCTTCTCCAGCAGGGCCGTTTCCTTTGGCGCAGGTGTTCGGGGTCGGTGAGCGGAAGGCGGCAGGCATGGCGCGGGGTGGTGACGGGGTGGTCGCCTTCTGCGCGGCCCTGGTTGAGGTAGCGGACCAGGAGGTTCGCGCTGCCGGTGTAGCCCAACTCCCGGATCTCTTCGAGGAGTTGGGTAACAGGGCCGGCCGGTCCCTCGGCACGGCACCGACACAGGTGATCGCGGCAGGGGTCGACAAGGGTGGGCCGGTAGGCAGGAGCGATGCGCAGGGCCTGGGGTTCGGGCATGCGCGCGTAGCGTTTGACGGTGTTCACGGCCACGCCCAGTCGGCGGGAGCAGTCGAGCAGGCCGACGCCCTGGCCGAGGAGATCGTGAACCTTGTTCCAGCGTTCGCGGGTGGTCTGCTCGCGTACTCCGCCGGGGCGGGGCGGGTTGACGGCGGCCCAGCAGCCTGCGTGCGCGCGGACCTTGAGCAGAACCTTGTCGCAGCGATTTCGCCAGAGGTGCCACCGGTCGTCGCCCGGACGCGTCTACGGCCACCGGCAACACCTCTCTGACCTGGGGTTCAGGGAAGTTCGTCTACGTTGACATGCCCCTGCGGCTTCCACCGGTCCTTTCGCGATCTTTCTCCTGTCTGCCCCCGGCGAACTGCCGTCCTTCGGCATCGAAGGTAGTCGCGTGCAGCGCGCTGACCTGGGGCGACTGGGTTAGATGGATGAAGGAACAGGTGGAACGCGTCATCCTCGTCCGCACAGTTCGGTCTTCTGATTCGCATGGAGCACCGCCGCTCGAGCCGACCGGACGGCGGTGGTTAGAATCAGCTCTCATGTCGAAGCCTGACGAACTGCTTGTTGACGTCGCCGCCCTGGTGGAGTCCGGGCACAGCAATCAGATGACTCTGACCGTAGTCGCCGGTGGTGCTGTCATCACGGGCCGGCTGGCTCCCGAAGCGGTCTGGAGGCAGCGGGTGTCGGAGGTCTTGGCGGACTCGGCCCGCCTGAGTGAATTCTCCGCCGTCTTCACCGCTACGACGCGCGCGGAGAAGCCGCCCACGCATCTGCATTTCCATGTGGCGCGGATTCTGCAGGGCGCGGTGGGGATCCCGGAGACGGGCGGGATGTACCGCGTGGCGATCGATGACGTCAGTGCTTGGACCATGGGCGACTTCAGCTACTCCGATCACTGACCGCACCGCTGCGCACTGAGGAACCTCTCGGTACGTGGTGAGGGCCCGACCGGCGCATTCCGATCGGGCCCTCACTGTTGTTTGGTGGCGGCTCACGCCTGCCCGTCGGTCGGACGGCCGCAGGAGCGCCGAGCATCGCGGAAGCCAGTTGCCACGGGCTCAGGACACACGTGAGCGCGGCGGCGCGGGACAGGCCGGGGCAGGTGAAGCCGAACCGGGTCATGGCCCGGAGGCCTTCGCCGGCGCTGAAATCGCGGCGGTCCTGGCGCGTGATGACCTGCCCGACCTGCCTCACGGGTAGGTACGGCGGCCGGTGATCACGGACTCACCGATGGCCTGCTCGGGTTTGACGCCCTTCATGGATTCCAGGGCGCCGCTCTTGGTGAGGTCGAACGGGAAGCGGGCGATGGCACAGCGCATGACGCCTCACAGGGAGAAGAAGGAGGCGGTTCTGCCGCGGTGAGGCGGTTCAGCGGGCAAGGGCGAGGACGCCCGGAGCACTGCCCTGTTCGTCGACGACCGGCAGGGCAACGGGCCGGCGGCGGCGCATGGCGTGCTGGGCTGCGGCGATCGTGGTCACGGGCAAGGTGAACGGCCCGTGGTTGTCGAGAATGTCGCGCAGCTGGACCCGGTCCGTGTACGCGCAGCTGTCACGGACGGCGGTGAGCTGGGCCTGGGTGACCAGGGCGGCGCACAGGCCGTCGTTGTCGCAGACGTGCAGGTGCTCGGTGCGGGCACTGGCCATGACGGACAGGGCCACCTCGATGGTCATGTCGTCGCAGACCTGCGGTCCGGCCGCGTTCATAGCGTCGGCCACTGTCCTGTGCGCGGGCGCGGTGCCCGCCGGGCGGGGTTGCATCTGAACCAGCGTCAAAAGGTGCCTCCTACAGAGACGGGTCAGTTTCCTGATCATGAAAGTTCTAGGCCGCCGCGCCGAAGGGGGACTGCCGCACGGTTACGCGCCGGGCAGCCGAAGTGGGGCTGCGTCGGCCGCGGGAGGCCGCGCTGCGGCTGCGCGGACGCCGCTCCGCCACCGGCGCGGTGATCGTCACGGGGATACCGGAGGGGGCCTGGGCACCGGTGATCCGGCTGAGTGCTTCGTCGCCGGAGCGCACCTGGCTGGTCTGGGGGACGATGCCGGCGGCTGCCATGAGGCGGGTCATGTTGCGGCGCTGGTTGGGGGTGACCAGGGTGACGACGCTGCCGGACTCGCCGGCCCGCGCGGTGCGGCCGCCGCGGTGGAGGTAGTCCTTGTGGTCGGTCGGCGGGTCGACGTTGACGACGAGGTCGAGGTTGTCGATGTGGATGCCGCGCGCCGCGACGTTCGTTGCGACGAGCACGGTGACGTGCCCTGATTTGAACTGGGACAGGGTGCGGGTGCGCTGTGGCTGCGACTTCCCGCCGTGCAGGGCGGCGGCCCGCACGCCGCTGTTCAGCAGGTCCTGCGTCAGCCGGTCGACGGCGTGCTTGGTGTCCAGGAACATGATCACGCGGCCTTCGCGCGCGGCGATCTCGGTCGTCGTCCGGTGCTTGTCGGCGCCGTGGATGTGCAGGACGTGGTGCTCCATCGTGGTGACCGCGCCTGCGGACGGGTCGACGGAGTGGACGACGGGGTCGGTGAGGTAGCGGCGAACCAGGAGGTCGACGTTGCGGTCGAGGGTGGCGGAGAACAGCATCCGCTGGCCCTCGGGGAGGACCTGGTTCAGGAGCGCGGTGACCTGGGGCATGAAGCCCATGTCGGCCATCTGGTCGGCCTCGTCGAGGACGGTGATGTCGACCTGGTTCAGGCGGCAGTCCCCCCGGTCGATGAGGTCCTTGAGACGGCCTGGCGTCGCGACGACGGCTTCGGCGCCACGGCGCAGCGCACTGACCTGCCGGCCGATCGGCATGCCGCCGACGACGGTGGCCAGGCGCAGCCTCACCGAGCGGGCGTAGGGGGTAAGAGCGTCGGTCACCTGCTGTGCCAGTTCACGTGTCGGCACAAGGACCAGGGCCAGCGGCTGGCCTGGCTCGGCGCGCCGTCCGGCGGTCCGGGCCAGCAGGGCCAGGCCGAAGGCAAGGGTCTTGCCGGAGCCGGTGCGTCCGCGCCCCAGGACGTCGCGGCCCGCGAGGGTGTTGGGCAGGGTCGCGCCCTGGATCGGGAACGGGATCGTCATGCCGTGCGCGGTGAGCGAGGCCAGTAGCCGCTCGGGCATGTCGAGGTCGGCGAACGCCTCAACGGCGGCCAGCGCGGGAGTGATCGTCTTGGGCAGGGCGAACTCGCCAGAGGCCGCCGCGGGCCGCCGGCCCCGGCCGCCCGGGCGGCCCTGCCCTCCGGAACGCTTCGGGGCGGGCGAGCCGAAGCGGCTGCCTCGGTGCGAACCGGCGCCGGAGCCGAAAGCGGGACCGCCGGTACGGCTGCGGGTGCGGGAGGATCGGTTGTCCGTACGTGTGGGGTTCATTCAGAACCTTCCTTGATACGGCACGTATCAAGGAATTCTCGCAGCAGAAGAACAGCGCGGAGAATCACAAGAACGGGCCGAACGAAATACGAAAGAAGAGCTAACCTGCGTTGCATCTGACACAACTGCGGGCAATGAAATAGGCGACGTCATGCGGACATGAAATCCCGGACGCCTACCGGCACAGCTCCACAATGGCCCGCATTCCTGGAGAGGGATCCGCGGACGTCGTCGCCCCGCGGGGGAAACCCCGGAAAATGCCCGTAGCTGGGGCCCGCACCCCGAGAGATGCGGGCCCCAGCTACAAAGTGTGCGTCAGCGTCAGGCGGGAACGATGTTCTCGGCCATCGGGCCCTTCTGGCCCTGCGCGATGTCGAAGGTGACCTTCTGGCCTTCGAGCAGCTCACGGAATCCCTGGGCGGCGATGTTCGAGAAGTGGGCGAACACGTCAGCGCCGCCACCGTCCTGCTCGATGAAGCCGAAACCCTTGGCCGCGTTGAACCACTTCACAGTGCCGGACGCCATGTCATATCTCCTTGTGGGGCAGTACGCCGGGACCCGCAATCCACGGATACCGGGTCGCCGCGATGATGCCCTGCCCGGAAAACGACCGGAAACATAAAACGCTTCACGCGGCTAAAAAATACCTACGAAAGCGTTGATTTTTTGGGAACCACGACTGCAACTGAGATCGACAGTAGCATAAGAGAGCGGCCTGCGTGCGGTTCATAATTCCGCCCCGTTCGCCGCAGTAAACACACTGTCCGCGCGGAACATTAAACTCTCGTCTCGCGGTCACAGATACCTGTCCACCCCGACTGCGGCGTTCCAGGAAGCGCCTGCTCGGCAGCAGGATGTCCACGACGAAGAGAAGCGCCAGGCGCACGCCGCCTCAGGCCGGGGTCGTCGGGTTCTCCGATTCGGCGGCGTGGCGGTATTCGGCGTTGATGCGCTGGGCTTCTTCGAGCTGGTCTTCGAGGATGATGATGCGGCAGGCGGCCTCGATGGGGGTGCCCTGGTCGACGAGCTCCCTGGCGCGGGCGGCGATGCGCAGCTGGTAGCGGGAGTAGCGGCGATGACCTCCCTCGGAACGCAGCGGGGTGATCAGGCGAGCTTTACCGATGGCGCGCAGAAAGCCCTGGGTAGTACCAAGCATCTCGGCGGCCCGGCCCATCGTGAAGGCGGGGTAGTCGTCGTCATCGAGACGCCCGAACGAATCGTCTGCTGTCATTTGCACCTCTCTGTGGAACGCGTGGAGGGGCCCGGGCGCTGTACGGCACCCGGGCCCCGAAGGAACTGCTACACCATCCGCCGGCCCTGATACTGCGCCGACCTTCTGTTTCCGCTGACCCGACCTGGAAGGTGTCGGGGGTGCGGGGATCGCGGTTGTTTGACCGGAGACCACCTCATTATCGATGTCCTGCGGTACCCGGGCTCAACACTTCCACCCGGGCGATCCTGATGGCGCCTGGCTCCTCCGCTTCTTCCCTCTGGGAACAATCACTTGCCTACTGCTGGTACTGCTCTCCTGCGTACTGCTGGTGATGCACACTGCTCTGTGGCCTGCGATAGCACCACTCTCCGGCAGCCAGCCCCGTCGCCTGTCCTGCATCCGCTCTGGCTGAGAGCCCCACTGCCGAACTTCCCGGAGCGCGCGCCCGCAGCCGACGCCTTCACCGAGGTACTGCTCTCTGACTTCACTGCTGGGTACTGCACTTACCGAACTGCTACTGCTTGAACTGCGGTACTGCTCACGGCAGCCCCTGATCACTGCGGGCCACCCGGTCCGGCCGTCAGTCCCGTCGCCATCCTGCAACAACCCCGGCTTCGGAACTCCACCACCGCACCGTCCTGCGAACTGCGACTACGGGTACTGCCGCCCGGCAGTTCGTCTCTGCCGGGCCCGACTGTCTTTCTGGGTTACGAGAGAAATCATAACCACACCACCACCCAATGTCTACCCCGGCCAACATAGATTTTCGTGGCTCAGAGGGAGAGATAGTCGGCCTCGGCCACTGAACGAGTGCGTGGTGGCCCGCTGCTGCCAGCTCGCCCTCTCTGGCCAGCACACGCAGCCTCAACGGCGCAAACACCGCAGCCGCCGACGAGCCTGGTAGGGCCGCATCGAGTCGCCCGAGGTGGTCCCAGATGACGCCGTGGTAGCCACCGGGGCGGCGGCGCCGAAGTGTCAGCGGGCGCCGTGGGTGAAACGTTTGACATCACGCAGGATGGGTGCGGTCTCGATGGACTGCACGCCGGTCAGGGCACCGAGCTCATGATCGAGGCAGTGGTAGAGCTGATAGGCGTCGGCGAAATGGCCGGTGGCGACCAGATTGGAGGGGCCGGTGGTCGCGGCGGCGAAGGGGATCTGGGGATGAGCCGCGAGGGCTCTGCCGACAGCGCCCAGGGCTCCCGGCGCGACGCGGAGCCAGAGCCGTACCAGCATCTGCTGGCCCAGGAGTTCGGGGTCGATGTCGATGACGAAGCGCAGCGCCCCGGTCGTGCGCAGCCGCTCCAGGCGGCGGCTGATGCCGGCCGCTGAGCGGCCGGTGGCCTCGGCAAGCTCGGGGAGGGTGGCGCGGCCGTCGTGGGCGAGGGCAGACAGGAGCTTGTTGTCCACGGAGTCCAGTTCGACTGACTCGGCAACGGGGTGGGCCGGCTTGCTCGGCGCCGGGGTGTTGCCGGAGGGCGTATCGGAGGCGGGAGGGGTGTCCTCGGGCGTGGTGCCGAAGATGTGCAGGAGACAGTGCGCGCTGACGGAGACTACGCGAGGGGTGTGAGGGAGCTTGTCCAGCAGCAGGGCGTCGCGTTCGCGGGCGGAGCGGGTGTCGACAGCGCAGTACAGCTCGGTGCCGCCGGAGGCGATCTGCACCCAGGAAGTGTCGGTGCGCCGGGCCAGCGCATCGGCGATCTTGGCCGAGGCAGCCGGTGTGCAGTGCAGGCGCAGTAGCCAGCGGGTCAGCCCGACGTATTGAGGGACCGTCTGGCCGACCACGCGCACGCCGCGCTCCAGGAGGCGGCGGTAGCGGCGGGCGACGGTGTGTTCGGAGACTCCGGCGCCGTGGGCGATCTGGCTGAAGGGTGCGCGGCCGTCGCGCTGGAGTTCCTGGACGATCCGCTGATCAACTTCGTCGAGGCTGCTGGAATCCAGCATTTCCTCCCGGCCGTATGCCAGATCCTTGCGTGATCAAGTGTATGAGGCGGGGATATCCGTCGGTGGCCTGGACGGTGGAGGCACCCCGCTCACTCGGCGGGCACGGCGGAGGGACCCGCCGGCCCGTCAGGTCGAGCCGGAGCAGACCCCGTTTCCAGGAAGGCATTTCCATGACGTCGCCCCCTGCCACTGCCACTGCCACTGCTGAGCATCCGCTGCGTATCGCCGTGCTGGTGGCGAGCACCCGCGAGGGCCGCTTCGCCCCCACCGTAACCACCTGGTTCACCGGCCAGGCCGCCCTGCATACCGGCCTGAGCGTTGATGTGATCGACCTGGATGCGGACCGGCTGCCGATGCACCTGACCGCCGAGCGGCCCGCCGAGGTCACGGCGATGGCCGGGCGGCTGGCGGCGGCCGACGGCTTCGTGGTCATCACCCCGGAGTACAACCGGTCCTTCCCCGCCCCGCTCAAGGCGGCCATCGACTGGTACCAGGCCGAATGGCAGGCCAAGCCGGTCGGCTTCGTCTCCTACGGGGGCGTCTCGGGCGGGCTGCGGGCCGTGGAGCAGTTGCGGCTGGTCTTCGGCGAGCTGCACGCCGCCCCGATCCGCGAGGTCGTCACCTTCGCCAACTACCCCGAGCGCTTCGACGCCGAAGGCCGCCCCACCGACGAGAGCTGCGACACCGCTGCCAAGGCCCTGCTGGAGCAGCTCACCTGGTGGGCCCGGGCGCTGCGCACCGCCCGAGAGGCCCACCCCTACGCCTGACCCAAGCCCAAGCCCAAGCCCAAGCCGCGGGACAGCTCCGGCCTGCCGTGGTGCCCCCTCGTGGCCCAGGGCCGTCCCGCTTTCACCTCTCACCACCAAGGAAGTTGCCATGCCCGTGTCCACCCCGCCGCAGGCGGACCCCAGACGCTGGACGGCGCTGGTCTTTGTCTGCCTGGCCCAGCTGATGGTCGTCCTCGACGGCACGATCATGAACATTGCCCTGCCCTCGGCCCAGCACGACCTGGGATTCTCCGACGGCGCCCGGCAGTGGGTGGTCACCGCCTACGCACTCGCCTTCGGCGGACTGCTGCTGTTCGGCGGCAGGCTGGGAGACCTGTGGGGCCGCAAGCGCGCCTTCGTCACCGGCGTGATCGGGTTCGCCGCCGCCTCCGCACTGGGCGGGATCGCGGTCAACACCGCGATGCTGATCGGCGCGCGGGCCCTGCAGGGCGTCTTCGGCGCGCTGCTGGCCCCGGCCGCGCTGTCGCTGATCTCGGTGATGTTCACCCAGACCAAGGAACGCGCCAAGGCGTTCGGCATCTACGGTGCGCTGGCCGGCGGCGGCGCCGCGATCGGCCTGCTGTTGGGCGGGGTGCTCACCCAATACCTGAACTGGCGCTGGACCCTGCTGGTCAACATCGCCTTCGCCGCCGTCGCCACCCTCGGGGCGCTGGCCGTCCTGCCCGGCCTCCGCGCCGACCGCCCGCGCGGTGCCCGCCTGGATGTCCCCGGGGTGCTGCTGGCCTCGCTCGGGCTGGTCGCCCTGGTGTACGGGCTGTCCACGGCCGAGACGCACGGCTGGGCCTCGGCCACCACTCTGGGCCTGATCGGCACCGGTGTGGTGCTGCTGGCCGCGTTCGCGGTGCTGGAGAGCCGCCGCACGGCCCCGCTGCTGCCCCTGCGCGTGGTGCTCGACCGCAACCGCGGCGGCGCCTACCTCGCGGTGGGCCTGGCCGTGATCGGCATGTTCGGCCTGCTGCTGTTCCTCACCTTCTACCTGCAGAACGTGCTCGCCTTCAGCCCCCTGCAGTGCGGCGCCGCCTTCTTGCCCATGACCTTGGGCATGGTGGCCGGCTCCACCCAGATCGGCCCCCGCCTCGCCCCGCGCCTGGCCGCCCGTGCGCTGATGGCGCCCGGCTTCCTGCTGGCCGCCGCCGGCCTGGTCCGGCTCACCCAGATCACCCCCACCAGCTCCTACGCCACCGTGGTGCTGCCCGGCCTGCTCGTCATCGGCCTGGGCCTGGGCACCGCGTTCATGCCCGCCTTCAGCCTGGCCGCCCAGGGCGTAGCACCCCAGGACGCCGGCGTCGCCTCGGCCATGGTCAACACCTCCCAGCAGATCGGCGGCGCGATCGGCACCGCCCTGCTCAACACCCTCGCCACCAGCGCCACCGCCACCTACACCCGCCACCACCCCGGCACACAGCCGGGCGGCCCCCTGCACGATGAGGCCCTGGTCCACGGCTACACCACCGCCATGTGGTGGGCCGTCGGCATCCTCACCCTCGCCGCCCTGGCCGCCGCCGTCCTGATCACCCACCACCCCCGCCGCGCCGCACCACCCGAGACCCACGCCCGGCACAGGCGCCGCACCGTCGATCACACCTGATCCCCCGCCGCCCCGCGTGCGGTCGCCCGACCGCACGCCGATTCCCTCCAGGAGAGAAGCCATGGCGATCCGCCGTGTCATCACCGGCCACAACGAGAAGGGCCAGGCAGTCGTCGTCCGTGACGAACAACTCCACCCGGCCACACCGGACTTCGAGCACTACCCCCTCTGGGGCGCCGATCAGCCGCCGGTCTTCCCCGATACCGGACAGCTCCCTGCGGATGTGGACTCGCTGGTGCCCGCACTCGGCGGGCTGCGGGTACGGGTGGTGAGCGTGCCGCCACACTTCAGCGCCGACGACATGTACGACACCGACGACCCGCAGCGCAGGGCCGAAGTCGCCCGCGAACAGTTCGCCGCCGACCCCGGCGTGCTGGCCGACCCCAACCCGCCGGGTACGTACGGCACCGCGCCGGGCGCCTCGGGCATGCACGCCACCGCCTCGGCCGACTGCGTCATGCAGCTCAGCGGCGAATCCATCCTCCTCCTGGAGGGCAGTGAGGTGCGGCTGCGCGCGGGCGACTGGCTCGTCATCAACGGCGTCACCCACAGCTGGCGCAACGACGGCGACGCCCCCTCGGTCATGCTCACCGTCTCCTACGGCGCCCACCACCACGGCGTACCCCAGCGCACTCGCTGACCACCCCCGCCAGCTCCACTGCCACCCGACACACACGCCACACCACGTACAACTCGGGAGCCACACATGACTGTCGACCTGCACCCCCTGCTGGCCGGACTGGAAATCCTTGAGGGCACCGGCCCGGAATTCCAGGGATTCATCTCCAACCACGGCCCGATGGCCTGCGAAGCCCTGGTGACCATGGGCCTGGGGGCGCGGGCACCCCAGTGGGCCGCCCACTACCGCCCCCAGCTGGAGGGCCCCGCAGCCGTACGGTTCGCCATCGCCCCCGACGACTACCGCGAGGCGCTGGGCCGGGTGGACCGGCTGGGCGACTGGATCACGCTGATGCGGCGGCAGGTCGCCGAGCACCCCTGGCCCACTGTCCTCAACCGGTGGTGGCCGCGGCTGCTGCCCGGCCTGGCCGCCGCCGGCATGCACGGTGTGATCCGCACCGCCCACGCCGTCCGCTCCCTGGCCGCCACCGCCGATCCCGGCCCGCTCCTGGTCGACGAGCTCGCCCAGGGCCTGGCCTACTGGGCCGCCCGCTACCAGCAGCTCCCCGGCAACCCCGCCCTCACCGGAACCATGTCCCTGGCCGAAGCCCTGACGAGGCTGCCCCGGCTGGATGAGGCCACTGAATCCCCGGCGCCCGGGATCTCGGGCCGGATGCTGGCCCTCGACAATCTGCCCGACTTCACCACTGCTCTGGACCGCTACCGGCCCGGCACCCCACCCCACCTCAATGGCGCGGACATCCCCCGGAGCGATGCCGCCTGCCACGCCACGCTCGACGAACTGATCAGCGCGGCCTCGCGGGTACTGATCGCCCGCTCGAGCGGCGCCGCCCCCGTCGCCTTCTGCCACACCATCACCGCACCAGCCGCCATCCGCCTGGTCCTGCCGCACCTGGACCCTGCCCACCGCGCCCCGTCCGCAGCCACCGCCTGGCAGGTCCTCGGTGGCGTGGTGGCCTCCTTCGCCCCGAGTCCCGGCGACGACGGACAGGACTGGCACACCGACCAACCCGCCCCCGAACACGGCACACTCCTGCAACGCGCCCACGACTCCAACGACGAACACGTCATCAAGCTGACCGAAGCCACCCTGCGCAAACACGCCCGCACCGGCGACGCCACCCTGCTGCACGCCGCCACCGTCTTCGCCGACCGGATGCACATCCTCCTCAACGGCTGAACACCACCGGTCCTGGGCACACACTGCACAAGATCACGCGGAAATGCTCGATCGATGCTCATGATCACGCGGAAATGCTCAAGCGCGATGCAGGAAGCTGGAGCGATGCCCGATCCCCGCCGACGGACAGATCGCCCGACTCAAGGAGGACAACAGCACCCTGCGGGGCCCGAGTGTCCGCCCGGGATGCTGAGATCGCCGAACTGAAGGAGTTCCGTAAGCGCGCGCTGTCACAGCTCGCGGCCCAGCACGCGAACTGGAGCGGCTGCGCCGACAACTCGAAGGCGGCACCGTGCGGCGGCCGCACACGCCGACCTCGGTCCCGTTCGGCTCCTGCAACTGCCCCGTCGCGGCACCGAGCCACCCTTGCGGCCCGGGCGGGCGGGGCGGGCGGCTTGCTTTACGTGGAACCCGAGGACGCAGTGCGTGCACGGGTGGTGTCGTGAAGGCCCTGTGCTCGTATAGCTACCGCGAGGTGGTGTGTAGCCCTGAGTAACTACTCGTGGTCGCGCTGGTGGAGGGCTGCGAAATCAGCGCGTGCGGCCTGCACGGCCTCCGGGTACGCCTGGGTCTTCTCGTGCTCGGCCAGCACCCGATAGATGCTGGAGAGGCTGGGGCTCTGCCGGCACGGGGCAGGCCCGCGACCAGGTGTGCTCGGGGTCCGGGGGTGTCGTAAGGTGGTCGGGTTCCTGTGCCGAGGTGTCGGTGGCAGTGACCGGAATTCCTGTTCCTTCTGTGTCGATCTTGAGGTGACGTCCTATTAACCAGGCCGTGTAGTCGTCCGTGTTCCCCACGTGCTGTGTTGTCGCACGTGTCCGGGGGCGGACGTCGCGCTGGCCTGAGTTGCGTCACCCTCCCCCGCAGTTTTCCTTCCCGGGTGCAGCTCTGCCGTCTGCCCCGGGTTTCGTGGTTTCCGGCCCCTGTGCGGCTGTCGGCAGGGCTCCCCGATTCCTTTGGATCAGGAGTTTCCCGTCGTGTCTTCCTCCGCGCTCAATGACGAGCCGCAGCGCACCACCCAGTCCCCAGACCACCCAGGACCCCACCACCCGAAAATGGCCTTGGCGGCCCGGATCGCCCTCTTGGTGCTGCTGACCGCCGAGCTCATGGACATCCTCGACCAGTCGGTCGTGCTGACCGCCCTGCCCGTGATCCAGGAGTCGACCGGCGCCGGACCGGCCGCATCGCAGTGGCTGACCACCGGCTATTCCCTGCCCGTCGCCATCGGGCTGATCACCGGCGGACGCCTCGGCGACATCCACGGCCGACGCAGGCTCCTCCTCATCGGCACCGTCGTGTTCACCACGGCCTCACTGCTGTGCGGCCTCGCGGCCGGGCCGGGCGTGCTGATCGGCGCCCGCGCGCTCCAGGGCGTGGGAGTGGCCCTCATGATCCCGCAGGTCCTGGCCACCCTCCACGTCACCTTCGAAGGCCAGAACCGCAGCAAGGCGTTCGGCCTGTACGGGGCGGTCCTCTCGATCGCCAACGCCCTGGGCCCGGTGATGGGCGGCCTGCTTACCGAGGCCGACCTGTTCGGGCTGTCCTGGCGGCCGATCTTCCTGATCAACGTGCCCGTCGGCCTCGCCGTGATCCTCCTGGGACGCACGTTCATCCCCGAGTCGACCGAGAAGAAGGCCAGCCGGCCCGACCTCACCGGCATGGCGCTGTCCGCTCTCGCCATCGTGCTGATCATCTTCCCGCTCACCGAGGGGCACCTCCACCACTGGCCGCTGTGGTGCTTCGCCCTGCTCGCCGTCGGCCTCCTCTCGCTCGGTGTCTTCCTGCGCCACCAGCAGCGCAAGCAGGACAACGCACCCCTCGTACCCCTGTCCCTCTTCCAGGGCAGGCAGTTCCCCGGCGGCACGGCCGCGCAGTTGGTGCACGGCCTGCTGTGCGGACTGTTCTTCATGACCTGGACTCTCTACCTCCAGCACGGACTGGGCATGAGCCCCTTCCACGCGGCCCTGGCCTTCGTACTGCTCTCCCTCGGAGAGCTGGCCGGCGCGACGATCGCGGCGAAGAGCGCCGGGCGCTTCGCCCGCCGCCTTCCCCAGACCGGCGTCCTCATCACGATCGCCGCGATGGCCGCCTACGGACTCCAGATCGCCGCAGACCAGGCGGACCTGACCCTGCTGGGGATGACCGCTCCGGTGGTACTGATCGGCTTCGGCCTCGGCATGGTCAGCGGCCCGCTCGCCGACATGTCGCTCGCCAAGGTCCCGCACGAGGACGCCGGGGCCGCCTCGGGGCTGTTCAACACCGCCATGCACCTGGGCATCGCCCTCGGCACCGCGCTGACCGCCCTCGTATTCTTCGCCACCACCGACGGCTCACCCGACGCCGGACTCAACCGCGACGCGTTCATCACCGTGACGTGGTGGGTCGGCAGCCTCCTGGCCCTGATGTGGGCCCTGATGTTCTGCCTGCCCAAGCACCCGAACAGCCAGACCGACTGAGCCACTTCCCAGGGGCGGCGGCACCCGGCCCCGGGT
>NZ_JBSIBZ010000136.1:0-18086 GCF_058245575.1 Streptomyces sp. UF-297
ATCTCACTGCCTTGCCGGCCACCGCGTCACGCGAGGCGAAGGGGCGGGAATCAGGTGGACTGCGCCTGCTCGTAGAGCTTCTTGGCGTCGTCGCCGAAGTACGGGCCGAACATCGTGTCGGGCAGGAAGGTGTAGCCGAAGCTGTTCACCGAGGTCTGCAGGCCCGTTCCGGTTGACTCGTCGAAGTTCACGAACCACGGGCCGCCGCTGGAGCCGCCGGTCATGTCGCAGTCCAGCCCGTGGTCGGTGGAGAACAGCGGGTCCTTGAAGGTGTCACCGCTGCAGTAGATGAGCTCGCTGCCGTCGTAGGGGGCGGCCGCGGGGTAGCCGAAGGCGTACATCGCCTTGTTGTAGCCGGAGTTGAAGGACAGGCCCTGGCCGCCGACGACGTCGGTCAGCTTCTTGCCGTTGAGCGGGGCGACGACGGCCGCGCCGATGTCGTAGTTGATGCTCTCGCTCGCCGTCCACTGCGCTGTGGCCAGGGTCTTGGTCGCGGGCCACTTGCCGTACGGGGCCTGCCCGTCGTGGTAGCCGGGCACGAAGACCCAGTCGGTGTGCCAGGCGCCGCCCATCTTCACACAGTGCCCCGCGGTGATGACCGTGCTCTTGTTGGCGCTGGTGACCGCGTCGCCGGAACACGAGGCGGTGCGGCCCTGATAGGTGAAGAACACCCGCCCCGTCGTCTTCGTGACCGCGCCGCCGCCGCTCCACGGCCCGCCGGTGTGCGGGAAGTCCTTGGCGCCGGGCGGCGGTGCGGTGGGCTTGACGATGCGCTCCAGGCCGCCGCGTACGGCCTCGGTGAGGGCGGCGGGGTCGACGGCGGGCAGGTCCAGCGGGGCCGCCTCGCGCATCCGCTCCGCGGTCCAGAACGCGGCGGCCCGGGAGTTGTCACCGGCGGTCGGCGCGGCCGCGGCCGGGCCCGCCGGGAGCGCGAGGGCGAGCAGGGCGCCGACGGCGCTCAGCGCGCCCAACAGGGCCCGGGGGGCGGGCATCCGGGGCGTACGGGGTCGTCTCACGCGTGACTCCTTCTGCGAGGGCCGCGTGGCGCGCCGCGCGGCCGTGGGATACCGGGCCGCCGGGTGGGCGGCCCGAGCAGATGAGCGGTGCGGATGAGCGGTGCGGAGGCGGCGCCGCCCGCCCCGCGGAGGGACCGCATGGCGGGGGTGCGCCGGAAGCAGGGTGCCACTGCGCGCGCCCATCTGTCAGGAGCGCGTCACCGGCCGGTCCGAATCCCGTACCGGCCGAGGCAGTTGAGAACAGCCCGTCGGTGGTTTCGCCCTCAGCCCCGCCCGATGTACGGCATGGCCGTCGCCATCACCGTCGCGAACTGCACATTCGCCTCCAGCGGCAGCGCGGCCATGTGCGCCACCGTCCGTGCCACATCCGCCGCGTCCATCACCGGCTCGACGGCCGTCTGCCCGTTGGCCTGCAAAGTCCCGCTCCGCATCCGCCCGGTCATCTCGGTTGCCGCGTTCCCGATGTCGATCTGCCCGCACGCGATCCGGTACGCCCGCCCGTCCAGCGACAGCGACTTGGTCAGCCCCGTCATCGCGTGCTTGGTGGCGGTGTACGCGACGGAGCGCGGGCGCGGCACATGCGCGGAGACCGACCCGTTGTTGATGATCCGCCCGCCCTGCGGGTCCTGCTGCTTCATCATCCGGAACGCGGCCTGCGCGCACAGGAACGCGCCGTGCAGATTGACCTCGACGACCGCCCGCCAGTCCTCGTACGCCAGCTCCTCCACCGCCACCGGCGGCCCGAACGCCCCCGCGTTGTTGAACAGCAGGTCCAGACGCCCGAATCGGTCCCGCACGGCCCCGAAGAGCCCGTCGACCTCACCGGGCCGGGTCACATCGGTCCGTACGGGAACCATCGCGCCCCCGTGCTCCCCGCCCAGCCGCGCCGTTTCCTCCAGGGCCTCCCGTCGGCGCCCGGCCAGCGCCACGGACCAGCCGGCGCCCGCCAGTTCGAGGGCGACCGCGCGCCCGATACCGGAGCCCGCGCCCGTCACCACCGCCGTCTTCGCCGTCTTCTCGTCGTGAGCCATGGCCGCAGGCTACGCGCCCGCCGCGGGCCCCCGGCGCGGCCGGGCGCGCGGCCCGCTCAGCCGCCGGAGCCGAAGCTCTTGAGCACGGCCGCCTTGGCCGCCGCGAACTCCTGGTCCGTCAGGATTCCCTCGCGGCGCAGCTCGCCCAGTTCGCGCAGCCTGCGCAGCAAGGTGTCGTGGTCCTCGCCGCCGGGGGCGGGCGCGGCGGCCTCTTCCGGCGCGGCCGGGGCCAGGGCCTTGGCGGGCCGGTCGTCGCACGGGTGCGGCAGCCGTGCCGCCACCGCCGCCGCCAGCAGGGCGGTGGTGCCGCTCTCCTTCTTGAAGCCCCACAGCTCGATGGAGTTGGGGTCGTGCTCGGGCTTGAGGTGGGCGGTGACGCCGCGGGGCTTGAAGCGCAGATAGCCGGACTCCAGGCCGACGGCGGCCCGCCACTCCACCGCCTCCAGGTCGGCGAGCGCGAAGTCGCGGGCGCCCGCGTGCTTCTTGGTGTCGCTGGT
Source organism: Streptomyces sp. UF-297 (assembly GCF_058245575.1). Taxonomy (NCBI): domain Bacteria; kingdom Bacillati; phylum Actinomycetota; class Actinomycetes; order Kitasatosporales; family Streptomycetaceae; genus Streptomyces; species Streptomyces sp. UF-297. Next base: position 2,545 of record NZ_JBSIBZ010000136.1, read on the forward strand.
GTTCCAGCGCCACTCGATGTGGACGCGCTCGCCGTCGAAGGTGGCGGTGCCGTCCACGCCCCCGGCGGACAGCGGAACGGCCGGACCGGGCAGCAGATACCGGTCGGTGGGCCCGCCCGGCACCTGGTCCAGCATCAGGGCCTGGCGCACCTCGTCGGCGAAGTACTCCGCGACGTCGGTGCGGTTGGCGTCCACGGCCAGCTGATAGGGGTTGGCGTCCGAGGGCAGCCCGCCGCCGGTGACGTACAGCAGCGGATCGGCGCCGTCGCGCAGCCGCAGCCGCAGCCGGCCGCCTTTGCGCGCGGGCTCGTAGGCGATGCCGGCCAGCGCCGTCAGCGGCACCGCGACCTCGCCCAGGTCCTGCCGCAGCCTGTGCACCCCGCGCTCGCGGCCCGGCACGATGCGTACGACATCGCCGTCGAAGACCCATGTGCCGTCACGCACCATCAGTTCAGCCATGACCTGAATCCTACGGACTGCCCCGAGGCCCGTCCCGCGGCGTCCGTGCCGCGATTGTCCCGCGGCGTCCGATGCGGGGGCAGAGATCACTCATCTGTCATGAATGCGTCGTACACGGGACGCCGCCCCGCCGTGCCCCGCCGCTCCAATCCCTGGTGACAACTCCAGCCAGGGGAGGGGCAGATGACCCACCTAGGTCAGCTCACGCCGCACGACCGGGAGATACGCAGCGCCGCCGCACACCTGGGCAGGCGCCGCTTCCTGACCGTCACCGGCGCCGCAGCGGCGCTCGCCTTCACGACCAATCTGCCGGGCACCGGCGCCGCGTACGCTGCCGAGATGGACGCCAGGAAGCTCACCGAGAATCCGTTCACGCTCGGCGTCGCGTCCGGTGACCCGCTGCCGGGCTCCGTCGTTCTGTGGACCAGGCTGGCCCCCAGACCCTACGAAGTGGGCAACGGAATGCCCGATGCCCGCGTCACCGTCCGCTGGGAGATAGCGTACGACGAGCGCTTCCGCCGCCTCGCGGGCCGCGGACGGGCCGACGCGCACCCGGAGTTCAACCACACGGTCCACATCGAGGCCACCGGCCTCGCCCCCGACCGCGTCTACTACTACCGCTTCAGGACCGGCAGCTGGATCAGCCCCGTCGGCCGCACCCGCACCGCCCCCGAAGCCCGCGCCCGGCTCAACGAACTCCGGCTCGCCGCCGTCTCCTGCCAGGCCTACCCGGACGGCTACTACACCGCCCACAAGCACCTGGCCGAGGAGGACGTGGACGTCGTCCTCCACCTCGGCGACTACCTGTACGAGTACCCCGTCGACCCCACGGCGGGCGACCGCCACTACACCGACGACCTGCTCCCGGAGATCTGCAACCGGGAGACGGTCACGCTCGACGACTACCGGCTGCGGTACGCGCTCTACAAGTCCGACCCCGATCTCCAGGCGGCCCACGCGGCCCACCCGTTCATCGTCACCTGGGACGACCACGAGGTCGAGAACAACTACGCCGGCAGCATCAGCGAGGACAACCTCCCGCCGCAGGAGTTCCTCGTGCGCCGCGCCGCCGCCTACCGCGCGTACTGGGAGAACCAGCCGCTGCGCCGCCCGCAGCGGCCCAAGGGTTCGGACCTGCAGCTCTACCGGCGCATGCGGTACGGGCAGTTGGCGCAGTTCGACATCCTCGACACCCGCCAGTACCGCTCCGACCAGGCCTACGGGGACGGCTGGCAGCGCCCGGGGCCCGTCATCGACGACCCGGCGCGCACCCTGACCGGCGCCGCGCAGGAGCGCTGGCTGAACGACGGCTGGCGCAGCGGCGGCGCGCTGTGGAACGTCCTGCCGCAGCAGGTCACCTTCTCCGAGCGGCGCAACGCCACCGGCGAGGCGTACAAGCTCAGCATGGACGCCTGGGACGGCTACCGGGCCTCGCGCGAGCGGGTCCTGGCGGGCGCGGAGCGGGCCGGGGTGGACAACCTGGTGGTCCTGACCGGCGATGTGCACGTGCACTACGCCTTCGACATCAAGCGCGACTTCCGCAACCCCGACTCCCGTACGGCGGGCGTGGAGTTCGTCGCCACCTCGATCTCCAGCGGCCGCGACGGCGCGGAGAAGCCCGCCAACTGGGCCACGTACATGGCGGCCAACCCGCACCTGAAGTTCTACAACGGGCGGCGCGGCTATGTGCTGCTCACCCTGGACCGCGAGAAGGCGCGCGGCGACTACCGCACCGTGCCCTACGTCACCCGGCAGGGGGCGCCCGTGACGACGGCGGCGTCCTTCGTCTCCGAGGCGGGGGACCCCGGGCTGAAGCCGGCGTAGGGCAAGAGCCCCGGCCGGTCACCGGGGGCGGGGCCGGTGCGGGGCCGGTGCGGGTCCGGCGCGGGTCCGAAATCCTGGCCGATCACGGGCCGGGGGCCGTTCGATGCATGACAACATGGTGAGGACACCTAAACACCATGGAGACGCACATGACGGACCCCGGCCCCGCCACGGCCGAGACACACGACAAGCCTGCCCCGGCGGGGCAGGAGGCGGCTTCGGCGCCCGCGCCCGCCGCCGCGCGTCGCACCAGTCTCCTGGTCACCCTGGTCCTCGGTGGTCTGACCGCCGTCCCCCCGCTGTCCATGGACATGTATCTGCCGGCCCTGCCGCAGGTCACCACCTCCTTCCACAGCGCGCCCGCCACCATCCAGCTCACCCTCACCACCTGCCTGGCGGGCATGGCCCTCGGCCAGCTGATCGTCGGCCCGATGAGCGACAAGTGGGGGCGCCGCCGCCCGCTGCTCATCGGCATGGTGATCTACGTGATCGCCACCGCCCTGTGCGCGATCGCCCCGACCGCCGAATTCCTCATCGCCTTCCGCCTGTTGCAGGGCCTGGCGGGCGCCGCGGGCATCGTCATCGCCCGCGCGGTGGTGCGCGACCTGTACGACGGCGTGGCCATGGCCCGCTTCTTCTCCACCCTGATGCTGATATCCGGCGTCGCGCCGGTCATCGCGCCGCTGATCGGCGGCCAGATCCTGCGGGTCACCGACTGGCGCGGCGTCTTCGCCGTCCTCACCGTCATCGGCGTGCTGCTCACCGCGGTCGTCTGGCGGCGGCTGCACGAGACGCTGCCGCCCGCCCGGCGCCACACCGGCGGCGTCGGCCAGGCCCTGCGCACCATGCGCGGCCTGCTCGCCGACCGGGTCTTCACCGGCTACATGCTCTGCGGCTCCTTCGGGTTCGCCGCGCTGTTCTCCTACATCTCCGCCTCCCCGTTCGTGATCCAGGAGATCTACGGGGCCTCGCCACAGACCTTCAGCCTGCTCTTCGGCGTCAACTCCATCGGACTGGTGGCCGTCGGCCAGCTCAACGGCAAGGTTCTGGTCGGGCGGGTCAGCCTGGACAAGGTCCTGGCCGTGGGCGTGGGCGTGGTCACCCTCGCCGCCGCCGCGCTGCTGGCGATGGCCTCCGGCGCGCTCGGCGAGGTCGGGCTGGCCCCGATGGCGGCCGGGCTGTTCGTGCTGATGTCCGCGATGGGCCTGGTCATGCCCAGCACCAACACCCTGGCGCTGCTGCGCACGCCGGAAGCGGCCGGGTCCGCTTCCGCGCTGCTGGGCACCACGCCGTTCCTGCTGGGCTCCATCGCCTCGCCGCTGGTGGGCATCGCGGGCGAGCGGACCGCCGTACCGATGGCCCTGGTGCAGTTGAGCTGCGGCCTGTTGGCGCTGGTGTGCTTCCTGGGGATGTGCCGTCCGTGGCAGCGTAGGACGGAGAGCGCCGGGGCGGGCGGCGCGAAGGCCCGGCTCTGACCGCAGGGAGCCGGGGCGGCGCCCCAGCGGCGCCGGGCGGCGAGGGACGACCGAGAGAGGGGCCGGGCTCTGAACGTACCGAGACTGCGCTACGGCACGGCCGCGCGGGCCGGCCTGGACCCCCTCTGGACGGAGCGGCTCGTCCAGGGCGTGCGGCGGCTTCCCGAGGGGGAGTCGCCGTGGTGCTCCGGCGCGGTGGTGCTCGCCGGGCGGGGGCCGGTGGTCGCCGTCGAGGAGGCGGCGGGATGGGCGGTGCGGTACGCCTCCTACGACCTGGACGCCGGGCGCGGGGTGCCGCTGCCGCCGCACAGCTGGGAGCCCGCGCGGATCGGCACGGTCTTCGATCTCGCCTCGCTGAGCAAGCTGTTCACGGCGGTGGCGGCGGTGCAGCAGGTGGAGCGCAAGGCGCTGGACCTGGACCGGGACGTGGCGCACTGGCTGCCGCGCTTCGCCCCCGGGATCTCGGTACGCCGGCTCCTGACGCACACCTCCGGGCTGCGGCCCGAGCTGCCGTTCTACCGGCGGACGGGGCGCGCGGCGCAGCTGGAGCTGCTGTGGGAGGAGGCCGCGCGGGCGGCGGCGGCCTGCCCGGTGCCCGCCCGCCCCGCCTACTCCGACCTCAACCTCATCGCCGTACAGCTCGTCCTGGAAGAGATCACCGGCCGGGGCCTGGACCGGCTGGTGCGGGAGGGCATCACGGGGCCGCTGGGCATGGTGAGCACCTCCTACGGGCCGCTGGCCCCGGCCGGGGTGGCCGCGACCGAGGCCGAGGCGCTGCTCAAGGCGCGGCGCCCCTGGGCGAGGCCCGGGCGCGAGATGGTGCGCGGCGAGGTGCACGACGAGAACGCCTACGCCCTGGGGGGCGTCGCGGGCCACGCGGGGCTGTTCTCCACCGCGCAGGACCTGGCGGTGCTGTGCCGCACGCTGCTGGGCGGCGGCGCGTACGGCGGGGCGCGCATCCTGTCCGCCTCCTCGGTACGGACCCTGCTGGACCCGCCGGGACTGGGCTTCCAGCTCGACCAGCCGTACTTCATGGGGGAGTTGGCGGGCCGGGGAGCCGCGGGCCACACCGGCTTCACGGGCACGAGCCTGGTCCTGGACCGGGTCAGCGACACCTTCCTGATCCTGCTCGCCAATACGGTCCACCCGCGCCGGGGCGCGGGCGGCAGCGCGCCCCGGGCCGCGGCGGCCACGAGGCTGGCGCGGGCGGTGCGGACCCATTCCGGCCCGTCCGGCGCGTGAGGGCGGGCCCGGCGCAGCCGCTGCGGACCGGGCCCCGCACCGCGCCGACGGCCGCGCCGTAAAATCGGCGGAATGCACGACGAACTGCGCGCCGCTCTGGCGGGCCTGCTCGACGGCCTGCCCCCGAAGCAGGCCACGCAGGCCGTCGACCGGCTGATCGCCAACTACCGGGGGCAGACCCCCACCGACGCCCCGGTGCTCCGCGACCGGGCGGATGTCGCCGCCTACGCGGCCTACCGGATGCCCGCCACCTTCGCCGCCGTACGCGCCGCGCTGGCCTCCTTCGCCGCGCGGCTGCCCGAGGGCTGGGCGCCCGCCTCGCACGTGGACGTGGGCGGTGGTACGGGGGCGGCGACCTGGGCGGTCGCGGAGACCTGGCCGGGCCGGCGCACGACCGTACTGGACTGGGCCGAGCCCGCCCTCGCCCTTGGCCGGGAGCTGGCCGAGGGGGTACTGGCGGACGTGGAGTGGAGCCGGCAGGCCGTCGGCGCCGGGCTCGCGATCCCCGACGGAACGGACCTGGTCACCGTCTCCTACGTCCTCAAGGAGCTCACCGACAGCGGCCGGCGCGAGACCGTCGAGCAGGCGGCCAGGGCGACGTCCGTGGTGCTGGTGGAGCCGGGCACCCCCGACGGGTACCTGCGGATCCTCAAGGCGCGCGAGCAGCTGGTCGAGGCCGGGCTGCGGGTGCTGGCGCCCTGCCCGCACAGCGCGGCGTGCCCGATCGTGCCGGGCCGGGACTGGTGCCACTTCTCGGCGCGGGTGAGCAGGTCCTCCCTGCACCGGCAGGTCAAGGGCGGCTCGTTGCCGTACGAGGACGAGAAGTTCAGCTATGTGGCCGCCACGCGGCTGCCCGCCGCCGCGGCCCCCGCGCGCATCGTCCGCAAGCCTCAACTGCGCAAGGGGCAGGTGCTGTTGGAGCTGTGCGGCCGGGAGGGCCTGCGCCGGGAGACGGTCACCAAGCGGCACGGCGCGCTCTACCGCGAGGCGCGCGATGCCGAGTGGGGCGACGTGTGGGGGTGATCGCCGCCCCACGGGCAGGTCAGCGGGTGCGCAGCTCCTGTGTGCAGCACTTCACGCTGCCGCCGCCCTTGAGCAGTTCGCTCAGATCCAGGCCGATCGGCTCGTAGCCGCGGTCCCTGAGGGGTTCGAACAGGCCCACCGCCGCTTGCGGCAGCAGGACGTGCCGGCCGTCACTGACGGCGTTGAGGCCGAAGGCCGCCGCGTCCGCTTCCGTGGCGATCAGCGCGTCGGGAAACAGGCGTTGCAGTACGGCCCGGCTCCCCGGTGAGAACGCGCCGGGGTAGTACATGACGTCGGAGTCGGCGGAGTCGTCCAGGACGCACAGCGCCGTGTCCAGGTGGTAGTAGCGGGGGTCGATCAGGTCCAGGCCGATGACGGGCCGGCCGAAGTACTCCTGGGCTTCGGCGTGCGAGAGAGGGCTGCTGCGAAAGCCGCGCCCGGCCAGCAGCCAGGAGGCGGTGACGGCGAAGTCGCCCTCGCCCTCGTTGATGTTCTCCGGCTCACGGATCTCGGCGAACCCGTGGGCGCGGAACCACCGGGCGTGCACCTCGGCCTCGGCGGCGCGCTCGGCGTAGGCGAAGCGGGCCAGCAGGACCCGTCCGTCCGCGACGGTCGCGCCGTTGGCGGCATAGACCATGTCCGGGAGTTCGGGGCAGGGAAGCAGCTCTTCGACGGTGTGGCCGAGCGAGCGGTAGCGGTCGCGCAGGTCTTCCCACTGCGCCAGTGCGAGTGCCAGATCCACCGGCTTGTCCGGATCCATCCACGGATTGATGGAGTAGCTGACCTTGAAATGGGTCGGCGGGCACATCAGGTAACGACGGGGGATGGCACGGCGCCAGGCTGTACGCAAGGAGGGCTCCTCACGGTGACGGTCAAGTCGCGTACGGGGTGTCGTACGCGCTCAAATCGTCCACCGTGAAGAGCCCCTTCGGTAGTGAACCGTTCGGGTGGTTCACTCCCGGCCCGTTCGGCCTTCCTGGAGTTTGCGGAGCAGTTCGCGTTTTTGGGCCATCGGGTCCATCCCGCCCCGTGGGGCGCTGGTGCCGCGGCCGCCGCGCAGGGCCTTGCGGGAGAGGTTGCTGCGGGTGCCGCCCACGCCGAGCATGCCGCCTGCGCTGCCCTTGCTCATGGGGTCATCTCCTTCGGTCGTTTCCGCCGGCTGACGAGTACGAGTCTCAACGAGACGTATCGTCTTGTCAAGACGATACGTCTCGCCTCCTCGGCGGTAGACTTCGGCCATGGCCAACAAGACAGCCCCTGACTCCACGCGCCGCAGCGAACGCTCCCGCCGCGCGATCTTCGATGCGGCCCTGACGCTGGTGGGCGAGGTCGGTTACGACAAGCTCACGATCGAGGGCATCGCCGCCCGGGCCGGCGTCGGCAAGCAGACGATCTACCGCTGGTGGCCCTCCAAGGCCGCGGTGCTGCTGGACGCGTTCACCGCCGACGTCGACGACTACGAGGCGGGGCTCCCCAATACCGGCGATCTCGCCGCCGATCTGAAGTTCGTGCTGCGGGCGACGGTGGACGAGTTCCGCGACCCCGCCTTCCAGGCGCCCTACCGCGCCCTGGCCGTGGCCGGAGCCGGCGATGCCAAGCTCGCCGAGCAGTTCCTGGAGCGGCTGCTGGAGCCCGGGGTCAGGGTGTACGTCAACCGGCTGCGGGCGGCGCAGGAGGCGGGGCAGATCGCCGCGGAGATGGATGTGCGCATCGCCGCGGACCTGATCCTGGCGCCGTTCACACAGCGCTGGCTGATGCGGACGGGAGAGCTGACGTACGAGTTCGTGGAGACCGTGGTCGACATGGTGCTCAGTGGTCTGCGGCCGCGAGAGTAAAAAGGAAATGTAGCGCTAAATCCCTAGAAAATGGGTGTGCCGAGTATGGCTTCCCTCACCCCGGATCCGGACACCGGTCACTCCAGGGGGAGGATGGTGGCAGCATTGATCCCAGACCACCGCTCGAAGTGAGGGGATAGATGGAACGCAAGAGCAGGTTCTCCCAGTGGCTGCGCCGGCCGAAGAGCGGATCGGACGGCGGAGATACGGACACGGGGGCCGGGGGGGGGGGGGGGGGGGGGGGGCGGGGGCGCGCGCGACCGCGAGGACCTGCTGCTGGCGGCGGTCGACGCGGGTTTCCCCGTCGCACCGGCCGCGCACCCCTCCGGCTACGGCTGTTCCTGCGAGCGCATCGGCTGTCCCACCCCGGGCCGCCACCCCGTCTCCTTCGGCTGGCAGACCGTCGCCACCACCGACCGCGAGAAGGTCGCCGCCTGGGCGGGCAAATATCCGCTGGCCAACTTCATCACCGCCACCGGCATCGCCCACGACGTCCTGGACGTCCCCGTCCAGGCGGGCCGCAGCGCCCTGGGGCGCCTGGACGCGGCAGGAGTGGACGTCGGCCCCGTCGCGCTGAGCGGCGCCGGGTTCGGCGAGGGCCGGATGCTGTTCTTCACCGCCACCCGCGGCACCCCCGACGACGAGGACGAGTGGTGGCCGTGCGAGCTGGACTGCCACCCCGAGACGCTCGACGAGCACCCCGGGCTGCGCTGGCACTGCCGCGGCAGCTATGTGCTGCTGCCGCCCTCGCGGCTGCCCGGTGACCAGGCGCCGGTGGCCTGGCTGCGCGGCGCCGAGCGCCCGCTGCCCGACCCGCTGACGCTGCTGGGCTCGCTCACCGACGCCTGCGCGCAGTACGCGGGCCAGGAGTCCGAGCACGAGTCCGCCGCCTGGCCGATCGGCCGCTGAGCGGGCGCCGGGCCGGAGCCGGGCGCCGCCTCACTCCGCCTTGGCGTAGGTCAGCCCCTCGTTGCGGTGCAGTATCTGCACGCCGCCCCCGCCGCCCCTGGCGGGGACCTTCACGACCTGTTCGGACACGGTCGTGAAGGTCATCCGGTCGGTCTTCTTCATGGGGCCGTCCAGGATGCCCTTCATCTCGGCCGGGACCCCGAACTCCGAGCCCTTCGCGACGGTCTTGCGCATGTGGTAGACGGTGGAGAAGAACACCAGCGCCCCGCCGTCCTTGGTACGCAGCGCGAACGGCGCGTGGTCGGAGGCCTGGTCCTTCCACTGGATCCTGGCCCCCGGGCGCTTGGCGCTGCGGTCGCGGAAGGTGCGCCAGCCGTCGGTGTACTGGCCGGGCGCGAAGGCCGCGCCCTCGCTCGCCTTCCCCGTCCTGAGGTACGTCGCGTACGCCTTGCTGAGCGCGTCCGGCGCCACCTGCAGCCCGGACTTCGCCGCCGCGCCCTGCACCGCCTCGGCGTAGCCGTCCTTGTCGGTGACGAACTGCGGGATCTCCTTCTCGCTCAGCGCCGTACGGTAGGCGGCCTTCCACTTCGCGTCGACGCTGTCCCGGGTGAAGGTGAGGAACATCCGGCTGGTGCCGCTGAGGCTGCTGACGGCGTCCGCGACGAAGAACTTCGGCCAGCCCGCCTGCTTGGGCACGGTGAAGTTCGCGTCCTGGAACGTCAGCGGACGAAAGGCCCGGTTGCCCTGCGGCGTCATCGCGCGCTGCGACTTGAGCACCGCCTCGTCTATGGCCAGCAGGGTGCCGGTCTCATAGGCCTGGGCCAGCTTCGGGTCGAGCGTGCGGTTGGCGTTGTTGTAGCTGTCGGCGAACTGCTGGAGGACCTTGGCGGCCTCCGCCGTCGACACCGCCGGGACGACCTCCCGCTCGCCGTGCACCGTCATGCACCCGCTCAGCGTCACCAGCGCCGCGCTCGCGGCCGTCAGCGCTAGGGCGCGCCCGCGAAGCCGTCCGGCGGACGGGACTTCGCGGACCCGCCCTACGGGCACCCGGAACGGTGACCTGCGTGTCATGGGGCTCGGGCTCCTTCGGGCAACCTGGGCGACCGAGGCGGGGGCCGGGTCGCCGGATTCGGCGCCACCCTACCGGGGGCCGGCCGCCGCACGGGCGCGGGGACCGGGTACGGATTCCACTCCGTGACCTACGCGCCTTGCAAGGGGCGCGGAAGCGCACCGGGCTGCGGTGAGCCCGCTGTGACCCGTGGGGCCCGCCGCTCAGGCGTCGCGCAGCGGCACGACCAGGGGCTCGCCCGTGCGCGGGTGGGGGATGACCTCGACCGGCTGGCGGTAGACGCGGGAGAGCAGGTCCGCCCCGAAGGTGCGGGCGGGCGGGCCCTGCGCGGCGATACGGCCCTGGTGCAGGACGGCGGCGCGGTCCGCGTACGCCGCGGCCAGGCCCAGGTCGTGCAGGACGACCACGACGGCGTCGCCCGCCGCCGCCCGCTGCCGGCAGATGCGCAGCACCAGCTCCTGGTGGCGCAGGTCCAGGGCCGCGGTCGGCTCGTCGAGCAGCAGCAGGGGTGCCCGCTGGGCCAGTACGCGGGCCAGCGCCACCCGTGCGCGCTCGCCGCCGGACAGCGCGGAGAAGGGGCGCTCGGCGAAGTCCGTCACCTCGGTCGCGGCCATCGCCTGCGCCACGGCGTGGTCGTCCTCGTCCTCGGCGTGCGTCCCGGCCCAGGGCGCGCGGCCCATCCGTACGACCTCGGCGACCGTGAAGGGGAAGGAGAGCGCGGCCGACTGCGGCAGTACGGCCCGCCGCAGCGCCAGTTCGGCGGCGGGCCAGCCGGTGGCCGGGCGGCCGTCGATGAGCACCTCGCCCGCGGCCACGGGCAGATCGGCGGCCAGCGCGGCCAACAGGGTCGACTTTCCCGCCCCGTTGGGGCCGACCAGGGCGAGCACCTCGCCGGTCGTCGCGGTCAGCTCCACCTCGTCCAGCACGGTACGGCCGCCCAGGCGGACGGTCAGGCCACGGGCCCGGGCGTAGGGGTGGCCCGGCGGCACGGGCGCGGGCAGCTGCCGGGAGCGGCCCGCGAACAGGCTCTTGAGCATGGGGATCGCCTCGCGTCGTGACGTCGTCGTACGGGACGGGGCCGCGCTCATGCCCACCCTCCCTGGCGGCGCCGGGTGCGGCGCAGCAGCCAGAAGAAGAACGGGCTGCCGATGAGCGCGGTCAGTACGCCCAGGGGGAGTTCGGCGGGCTGGACCGCCGTACGGGCCGCGAGGTCGGCCAGCACCAGGACCAGCGCGCCGCCCAGCGCGCTGCCGGGGATCAGGAAGCGGTGGCCGGGGCCCGCGGCCATCCGCAGCAGGTGCGGGACCAGCAGGCCCACGAAGGTGATGACGCCGGCCACCGCCACGGCGGCCGCGGTCAGCAGCGCCACCACCAGCACCAGGACCAGGCGCAGCCGCTCGACGTCCACGCCCAGGTGGCGGGCCGGGCGCTCGCCCAGCGCCAGCAGGTCCAGCTTGCGCGCGTACAGGGGAGCGACGGCCAGGCCCGCCAGGGCGCACGGCACCACGGCCAGCACCTTGGCCCAGGTGGCCTGGGAGAGCGAGCCGAGCTGCCAGAAGGTGATCTGGGTGATCTGCGCGTTGTCGGCGAGGAAGACGAACAGGCCGATCAGCGCGCCCGCGAAGGCGTTCACCGCGATGCCGGTGAGGATCAGCGTGACGACCTCGGAGCGCCCGCCGGAGCGCGAGAGGAGATAGACCAGCGTGACGGTCAGCAGCCCCGCGGCGAACGCGCAGGCCGTCACCGTCCAGGTGCCCAGGAAGGTCAGGCCGAGCGCGATCGCGCCGACCGCGCCCACCGCCGCGCCCGCCGAGATCCCGATGACGCCCGGCTCGGCGAGCGGGTTGCCGAAGACGCCCTGCATCAGCGCGCCCGCGCAGCCCAGCGAGGCGCCGACCAGCAGCGCGAGGACGACCCGCGGCAGCCGTACGTTCCACAGCACGCTCTCGCCGACCCGGTCCAGCTCGGCGCCGCCCAGGTGCAGCCGGTGCAGCAGCGAGCCGATGACATCGCCGACCGGGATGCCGTACGCGCCGGTGCCTGCGGAGAAGACGGCGGCCAGCAGCAGGGCTGCGGCCAGGCCGACGGTGAGGAAGAAGGGGGCGCGGCGGCGCCGGCGCGCGGGCGGTGGCGGCGGTGCCGGGGCCTCGGACGCGGTCTGGGGAGGGCGGCTCAGCGTCGCCATCTCACTTCCCCCCGGCGTGGATCTGCTCGACCAGCGAGGCGAGGACGCGGTCGGTGCGCGGCCCGAAGTTGAGCAGGACGCCGTCGTCGACGGAGGCCACCCTGCGGTCCATTCCGGCCGGGGTCTCGCCCACGCCGGGGATCTTCACCAGTCCGTCGACCCCGCCGACGGAATCCAGGCCCTTGGACATGACGAGGATGACGTCCGGCGCCGCCTTGGCCAGCGCCTCGCTGGTGATCGGAGTGAAGTCCTTCTTCAGGCCCGACTCCTTGCCCGCGTCGATGCCGCCCGCCGCCTCGATGAGCGAGTCGGCGCCCGAACCGGCGCCGCCGAGCAGGTAGACGGCGGCCGAGCCGCGCAGATAGAGGAAGGCCACCCGCGGCTTGGCGCCGCCGTGCGGGATCTTCTTCTCCACTGCGCCGAGCCTGGCGTCCGTACGCTTCTTCAGCTCCTCGCCGGACTTGTCGACGCCGAGCGCCGCGGCCACCGCGTCGATGCGGGTGTCCACGTCGGCGAGCTTCTTCGCGGGCGCCAGGACGACGACGGGGATGCCCGCGTCGCGGATCTGCCCGATCGCCTCGGCCGGTCCCGTGGAGGTGTCGGCGAGCACGACATCGGGCTTGAGGGAGAGCACGTTCTCGGCCGAGACGTCGTGCGCGCGGGTGACCACGGGCAGCTTTCTGGCCTGCTCGAAGGTGGCGGTGACATCGCGGGCGACCACCCGGTCGCCCAGCCCCAGGGAGTAGACGATCTCCGAGAGGGAGCCGGTGAGCGGCACGATCCGGTCCGCCTTGGCGACCGTCACCTCGTGCCCGTCGGCGGAGCGCACTTTCGCGGGCAGGGCGGGCTTCGGCGCGGGGCCCGCCAGCGGCTCGACCCGGTCGGCGGCCTGCCGCGCGGAGGTCTTGCCGCCGTCCGCGCCGCCCTGGGACCCGCCGCTCCCGGAGGCTCCGCCGCAGCCTGTCAGGACGAGGGCCAGCGCGAGCAGCGGCGCCAGAAGGGCGGGGGCGGCGGCGGTGCGCGACAGCCGTCCGCTCGGTCTCCGGAGGGGTGCTGTCACGGTCCGGCCTTTCTCTGTACGTCAGTTCACCGGTTGTCGGCTCACCTTGGGCCCCGGGGCTTTCGCCGCAGGACGGACATAGCTTAGGTTAGCCTTACCTCATTAGCTAGCCCTGGGAGGGGTCCCTGATGCTGCCCTTCAGACCGGTGCGCGGCCGGCCGTACGGCCGTGCCCGCAGCCGTACCCGCGCGCTCGCCGTGGCACTCCTGGCGGCGCTGCTGGGCGGACTGCTCCCGGTGGCCGCCGCCGGCACCGCGCACGCCGCGGGCCGTACGGTCGCCGGCGGCAGGCTGGACTGGGCCGTCAAGTCCTCCTTCCAGACGTATGTCACCGGGCCCATCGCCAAGGGCAGTTGGTCCCTGAACGGCGGCGCCGCCACGGTCGGCGAGAGCCGCTTTCGCTTCCACTCCGCCACCGGCAGCTACGACCCGGACACCGGCGCACTCACCGCCGGTTTCTCCGGCGGAGTGCACTTCACCGGCCACCGCAAGCCGGACGGCTCCCACGAGCTGGACCTGACCATCAGCCGCCCCCGGGTGACCGTCTCCGGCGGCAGCGGCACCCTGTACGCCGACATGACCAGCAAGGAGAAGGGCAGCGGCCGGGTCACCTCGGCCGCCCAGGTGCCGCTGGCCACGCTGAACCTCTCCGGCCTGGACATGCGCGGCGGCGGCTCGCCCATCGCCCTGAACAACGTCCCGGCGACGCTGACTTCGCAGGGCGCCAAGGCCTTCGCCGGGTACTACCCCGCGGGCACGGCACTGGATCCGGTCAGCCTGTCGGCCGACGTCAAGGGCCCGGACGCCGCCAAGTCCCCGGACGCGGACCGGGACAAGGGCAAGGGCGAGGACACCGAGGGCGACGACGCCAAGGACAAGGGCCGGCAGGACGACGCCGGGCGGCCCGCCGGCGACTTCGCCGACGCCGCCGTCGACTGGGGCGTACGCCGCACCTTCCGCGAGTACGTCACCGGCGACATCGCGCAGGGCCGCTGGCAGCTCACCGACGGCGCCCAGGACGGCGGCGCGCTCTTCCGCTTCCCCAAGGGCAAGGGCTCCTACGACCCCGAAAAGGCCACCCTGGACGCGCGGTTCGCCGGCACCCTGCGCTTCACCGGCAAGCACCTCGACCTCGCCCTGAGCAAGGTCGGCGTCACGGTCGAGGACGGCAAGGGAACGCTCACCGCCCAGGTGAAGACCCCGCAGGCCACCACGGACCGCGCCCCGCTGGCCACCTTCGAGGCCAAGCAACTCAAGCCCGAGGACGGTCTGATCGCGCTGAGCGAGGCCCCGGCCCGGCTCACCGAGGAAGGCGCCAAGGCCTTCGGCGGCATGTACAAGGCGGGCACGGCGATGGACCCCGTCTCGCTCGCCGTCGCCGTGGACGCCAAGGCGAAGCTGCCCGCCCTGCCGGACCTGGGCAGCGACCCCGGCGCCTCCGCGTCCCCCGAGCAGCCGTCCGCCAAGGACAAGAAGGGCACCGTCGCCACGGCGTCGGCCTCCTCCTCGTCCGGCTTCCCCGTACTTCCCCTCTCCCTCGCGGCCGGTGCGCTGGTGCTCGCCGGCGCGGCCTTCCTGGTCCTGCGCGCCCGGCGCCGTACGCACACGCCGCCCCAGGACTGACCCGCGGGACCGAGTCCCCACCCCGCGCGACACCCCCATCCCACCCAAGGAGATCCACCGACCATGGCCGTCATACGCCGATCCCTCACCCTCGCGGTCGCCCTCGCCACCGTGAGCGGAGCCGCCGCCCTCGGGCTCCCGGCCGCCGTCGCCGCGCCCGCCGAGGCCAAGGGCGCACCCGCCGTCGAGCTCAAGGACGGCACGCTGGAATGGGGCGTGAAGGGCTCCTTCCGCTCGTACGTCAAGGGCATGGCGATGGGGCAGATCGAGACGTCCGACGGCGCGCAGCAGGCCGCGGACAACGGCCCGTTCACCTTCACCGGCGGCACCGGTACGTACGACATGTCCACCCACGCCGTCGCCACCACCTTCAAGGGCAGCGTCCGCTTCGTCTCCAAGCTGCACGGCTTCGACATCCGGCTCGCCGACCTCAAGGTCGCCACCCAGGGCAAGACGGGCACCATCACCGCCGATGTCACCGCGGCCGGCAAGACCCAGGACGATGTGGCGCTGGCCTCGCTCGACCTCTCGACGACCAGGCCGGGCGGCGGCGCCGACGGCGCGATGACCTTCGCGAAGATCCCCGCGAAGCTGACGGCCAAGGGTGCCGAGGCGTTCAACAACATGTACAAGGAGGGGCAGGAGCTGGACGCGGCCACCCTCTCGGTCAAGGCGGGCGGCTCCGGCAAGCCCGGCACCGATCCGTCGAACCCCGGCGAGGGCAAGGACGGCAAGGACGGCCGTGACGGCAAGGACGGCCGTGACGGCAAGGACGGCCGTGACGGCAAGGACGGCCGTGACGGCAAGGACGGCCGTGACGGCAAGGACGGCCGTGACGG
>NZ_JBSIBZ010000137.1:0-17453 GCF_058245575.1 Streptomyces sp. UF-297
CCCCCCCCCCCCCCCCCCCCCCCCCCCCCCCCCCCCCCCCCCCCCCCCCCCCCCCCCCCCCCCCCCCCCCCCGCCCCTCTTCCCGGGCTTCCCCGGCCCCTCCCTACGGGCGCCGCAGCAGCAGGCGCTCGGGGCCGTGGAAGATGACGTCGTCGGCGAAACGGACAGCTGCCCGGTCCGTTTCGCCGGCGGCCGTGTGTGAACGGCCATGCTCGCTCTCGGAGTTGGCCGCGTCTCCCGCGCCGCCCCTGCCGTCGGTCCCGTCGAGTTCGAGCTCGGGCAGGACCTCCAGCAGTGCGCCGATCGCGGAGGCCGCCTCCATCCGGGCCAGGCCCGAACCCAGGCAGTAGTGGACGCCCATGCTGAAGCCGCAGTGCCGCTGCCCGTCGCGGTCCAGCCGTATCGCGTCCGGCTCGGTGAAGCGCCGCGGGTCCCGGTTCGCCGAGCCCAGCACCAGGCTCACCTTGTCGCCGCGTGCGATGTCCCGGCCGCCGATGCGCACATCCTCGTACGCCCAGCGCGTCACCATCTGTACGGGCGAGTCGTAGCGGATCAGCTCGTCGACCGCGTCCGGTATCAACTCGCGTCGGTCCCGCAGCAGTTGGAGCACCTCGGGGTGGTCGAGCAGGGCCAGTGCCGACTTGCACACCAGGCTGGTGGTGGCCTCGTGCCCCGAGGTCAGCAGATGGACGCAGGTGCCGACGACCGTGTCTTCGTCCAGGCGCTCGCCCTCCAGCTCCGCCGCCAGCAGCTCCGCGATCAGGTCGCGCCTGCCGCCCTGCCGCCGGGCGCGTACCTCGGCGCGGAAGTAGGAGTCCAGCCGCCCCGCCGCGACATCCGCCCTCGCCAGCCGCGGCGCCCGCGGCCCGCCCCGGAAGCTGTTGCCCTCGCGGATGGCCAGCGCGCAGGCGCGCAGCATGTCCCGGCTGTCGGCGGGGACGCCCAGCACATCGAGGATCACCAGCATCGGCAGCGGCGTGGCGAACTCGCCGACCAGCTCCACGGACGGCCGCCCGGCGATCCGCCGGGTCAGCTGGGCGGTGATGCGGTCCACCGACGCGCGCAGCTCGCCGCTGCGCAGCCGGGCGGCGAAGCGGTCCGCGATCAGCGAGCGCAGCCGGGTGTGCCGCGGCGGGTCCATGAACACCAGCCAGTTCTCCACGGTGCGCGACAGCTCCCGGTACGAGGGCGGCACCAGGTCCGGCGCGGGCCCCGTACCGCGGTACCCCACCGCGGCCCGGCGGCCGAAGTCGCGCCCCGCCAGCACCTCGGCCACCTGGTCGTAGCGGAAGACGAACCACTCCTGCTGGTTCTCCTCGCGCGCGTGCGGCACCCGGTGGACCGGGTCGTGGTCGCGGTAGCGGCGGTAGAGGGGGTAGGGGTGGGAGATGTTCGCGCGCAGCTGGGTGAGGAAGTCCTGAGTCATCACAATCCGTCTCGGCAGTGGTCGGCGTAGAACCGCATGAGTTCGGCGACCCGCGGCGGCAGGCCGGGCTGTTTCCCGGCCGCGGCGGCCAGCCGCGCGAAGCGCAGCCCCATCGATCGCAGCGCGGCGTCGGGCCGCGGGATGAAGTCGGGGGTGGCGGCCAGCTCGAAGGAGGGCCCGGCGGTGCGCCCGGGGCGCCCGGAGGGCAGGGTGACGATGTGCTCGGCGATTGGCCGCATCATGCCCGTCATGACGTCGATCGCCGCGTTCATCAGCTTCGACCGGCGCAGGCTCGCGGCGGGCCCGGCCCCGAAGTGCTGGACCATCAGCTGCCGCATCAGGAAGTAGGAGTGGTTGAACAGCTCCATCGCCGAGCGCGCCTCGGTGGCGGTCACCGGATCGCGGGCCGGATCGCCGTCGGCGAGGGTGGGGTTGCGCAGCACCGGATAGGCGGGGGTCCACGGCACCCGCGGCCCCGACTCGCCGCCGCAGGACCGGACATGATGCCGCATCAGCACATCCGAGATCTTCACGAACGTCGCGAAGTGCGAGTCCTCGGGCGGGCTCACCGATGCGAGGGCACCCCCCTCGCCGTGCTCGGTGACGAAGTCGATCGCGAACAGCGCGCTGTTCACGTCGTCGACCTCCAGCTGGTAGTCCGGGTGCACGGAGTTGACCGACTCGCGCATGAACAAGTGGTGTTCGCCGCCCCCGCTCCCCGGCTCCACCAGGAACGCGTCCGGCACCCGCCGGATCCCGTCCTTGATCGCCGCGTACAGGTCGCTCAGCGAGTCGTACGGGAAGAGCGGGCCGCGCCGGGGCCGCACCGCGTCGGGCGGGCCCGGCGCGAACTCCCCGCCGAGCGCGTGCGGCTGCTCGACGGCGATGAACCGCTGCACGCTGCCCAGCCCGAACCCCTCCAGGCACAGGTCCATCGGGACCAGCAGCCGGCTGTTGATGTCGCCGTAGTCGACGGCGGGGAAGTGAAAGGGCTGGCCCATGGCCATGATGACGTTGTTGATGACCAGGAAGTGGATCATCTCCTCGCGGGCCACCGACAGCAGTGTGCCCCGGATCCCGTTGGCCAGCGTCTGAGCGCCGTCCCCGCAGGCCAGCCGGAGCTGTTCGGGCGTCCACTCGCCGCGGCTCACGTACTCCCGGCCCGCCTCGTACAGCGGGATCGACCAGGCCGCGTACAGATACTGCTGCATGACCGCCAGCTCCAGGGTCGCGGCCTCGCGCAGCGCGTAGTAGAGCCGCTCCCGGGTGGTGATCATGCCTTCCCGCGGCTTGCGGGGCACCAGGCGCGGCGGCGTCCTGCGGCTCGCCTCGTCCGCGCGCAGATATTTCAGCAGCAGGCGCGACTTGGGGCCCGACATGTCACGGGTGGGCGGCATGTAGAAGGTGCGGTCCTTGTTGGCGGGGTCGCACATCAGCCAGATCACCCGCGCGTAGGTGGCCACCTTGCACTCGTCGGCCAGGCTGAAGACCTCGTCCTTCATGAAGGAGTACAGCAGCTCGTAGTAGGCGAACACCTCGCGGTAGAGCAGGTCGAAGGTGACCTCCTGCTGCGGGATCGCGTCCAGGTGCCAGTCGTCGGGCAGTACGCGTACCGACAGCTCGCCCAGCGCCGACCACTGGGCGGCCCGCTCGCCGTGCGCCTCGGCGGCCGAGCCGGGGGCGGCCGGATCGCAGGGCGGCTGCACGCCGGGCGGCAGCAGCAGGACGCGGGTGGCGCCGGGCTCGGCGCCGCGCACGGTCAGCGCGCCGTGCCCGTGGCGGTCGGTGTCCAGGGTGCAGCCGGTGGCGTAGTCCGCGCCGTCGTCGCCGGTGACCTCGACGATCGCGAGGTCGTCGCTGCGGGCCCCCTCGGCACCGGCACGCGGGTCCAGCGGCAGCGCGCGCGGGTTGAAGAACTGCCGTACCCGGATGCCCTGGACGGCGGCGGGCCTGCCGCGTACGAAGGAGCGCACCGGCACCCGTACGGCGTGGTCCTCGCCCGCCGCGCGGTGCGGGTGCTCCAGGAACAGGCTCGCCTCGTCGGCCTGCACGACTGTCTCCTCCTCGGTCAGCAGCACCGCGGGCGGCCCGCCGCCCGGCCGCCCCACCAGGCACAGCGCCTCGTCGGGCTCCTCGGCCCACCCGGGGTGGGTGGGGACGGTGAGGATGCCGCCGGTGCGGTGGTGGCCCGCCGACCGGTAGGCCTCGCGGGGGATACGGGCCACCGGGCGGCCGGTGGCGCGGGTGCGCAGTTCGAGGTCGCCGACGTCCAGCGGCGGGCCGAGCCGGTGGGTGGGCCCGGGCCCCGGCTGCGGGCTGCGGCTCTCGACGGGGAGGGCCACGACCAGGTCGGCGGTGGTGTGCTCGGGTGTGATCCGCACACTCATGGCGTTCAGCGGGGAGGGCGCCTCGGGGGTGGCCCGCCGGGCGGTGAGCAGCCGGCCCGCGGGAGCGCTGCGCACTTCTCCGGGGAGCCACGGGGCGATGGTGCCGCGCAGATCCCACCAGTCGGGGGTGTCGGGCGCCGTCGGGGTGGCCATGTTGGTCAGCGCGAACCGTACGACCAGCCCGCCCACCGAGTCGTCGTCGGTGACGCGGCGGCGCAGCGCGCTGACCGCCGCGGAGTCGGCGGCCCCCGCGAGCCACTGCAGCCCGTGCCCGTCCTCCACCACGAACTGATGGACCGCCGCGCGCCGGAACTCCCGCTCCAGCGGGCGCTCCCCGGTATCGAGGATGTGGCGCTCGGTCTGCCAGCGGGGCGGCTGGCAGCCGTGCACATCGCCGACCGCCATATAGCCGTTGTCGTGCGAGCGGCCCAGCCTGCCGAAGCAGAACCGGCCGACCATCAGGGTGGTCGTCCAGCGGGAGGCGGGGTCGACGTCGAAGACCCGGGCGCGGTTGAACGTGGAGCCCAGGTAGTCGTTGTAGTGGCCCCACATGTCGACCTTGCGTCCGATCACCGCGTCCTGGGTGCGCACCACGCCCGGCTGCTGCTCCCAGCCGACCACCTCGGCATCGGTCCAGAAGTGCCCGTTACCGCCGAAGTTCCAGCCCTGGAGCCCCAGTTGTGCCAGCTTCTCGTGGTACTCGTGCGGCGGGCGCTCCACCGGGAAGGGCCTGCCGTCCAGCACCGCCTGGTTGCGGGCCAGGTCCACCAGCCCCGCGCGCGGCCCGGTCGGCAGCCGGGTGACCGCCCGCCCGGCGAAGTGCAGCCGTGGCACATCGAAGACGCTCACTGGATTCCTCCGCTGTCCTGTACGGGAACGCTGTGCGGGCCGGGCCGCCCTGATCCGCCGCGCACCCGGGGGCGGCGGACCAGGCCCAGGCCGTCGATCGCGGCCACCGCCTCCAGTGCCGACTCGACGGCGCCGTTGATCCAGGCCGGGGTGGACGAGCAGTGCTCGCCCGCGAAGAACAGCCGCCCCTGCGGCCGGATCGCGCGCCGCACCCCGTCCGCGCGCGCCGCGGGCCCCAGCGCCCACCGCCGGGCGGCGCAGCCACGGCTCCACCGGTTCTCGCCCCAGGCCGCGCTGGTGGCCGAGAGCACCATGCCCTCCCGCAGCAACTGCGGGTGCAGCGCGCTCAGTTCACCGATGACGGCCGCGTGCCGGGCGGGCGGCGCGAGCCGGCTGAGGGCGTGCGCGTCATCGGCGATCGCATAGCTGCCCAGCAGGGCGGCGCCGAGCGCCGGGTCGTTTCCGGCGGGCGGGTAGTACGACTGCCGGATGCGGCCGCCGGTCGCCGAGGCGCCGCCGCCGATCCCCTCGGCCGTCCAGAACGCCTCGCGGCAGTGCAGCGCGACCTTGACCGCCGCCCCGTACTGCAGCCCGCCGATGACCTCCAGCTTGTCCTCGTCGAAGCCGGTCAGCCGCAGGGTGCGCAGCACCGAGAAGGGCAGGGTGCACAGCGCGGCGGCCGGGCGCAGCAGCCGGATGCGCTCCCCGGCCGTACGGACCGAGACCACCACCTCGTCCTGATGCACCGTCAGTGCCGTTGCCTCGTGGCCGCGCAGCACCGGACCGCGGATCACAGTGGTCAGCCGCTCGGTCAACTGGCCCATGCCGCCCGCCAGATACAGCAGGTCCGTACCCGTCTCCACCAGGACGTCGTCCAGGAAGCCGTCCAGGCCCGGGCCGCACTCCGCCCGCAGCAGGGGGTGGGTGCGGAAGACGGCCGCCACATCGATGCGCTCCAGGCCGGCCCCGTACAGCTGGGGTGTCAGATCCAGCCGGTCGGCGGCGCGCAGCAGCCCCGGCAGTTCACCGCGCAGCGCCTCCCGTACGTCCACCGGGCCGATCGCCCGCACCAGGGCTGCCAGCCACGCCCCGAACACCCAGGTGGCGCGCCGGTGCCGGGCGGCGGGGACGTCCTTGCGCACGTCCTCCAGGAGCGCGCCGGAGGCCTCGCGCACCCGCAGGAACCCGCGCCCGGTGGGCAGGTAGTTGTTCTCGTCGCTCAGGATCGTACGAAAGGGCCGCAGCCGGTCGGCCAGCCCCAGCTCGTCCACGTAGCGCAGTGCCAGGGTGTGCCGGGCCGGGATGCGCATCGCGCCCAGCTCGGCGACGGGGCCGGCCGGCCCGCCGAAGCGGTGGGTGCGTATCCGTCCGCCGATGCGCCCGCTCCCTTCCAGGACCACGACGCGATGCCCGCGCCGCTCCAGTTCGTAGGCGGCCACCAGCCCCGCCATTCCCGCTCCGAGCACCACGACGGTGCCTGACGCCACATCAGTCGACCTCTGCACGGGAGAAGACACTGCCGGGCCGCACACCGCCCCACATCCCCTGCCCCGCGCCCGGTACGAGGAGTTCGGCGGGCCGCGGCGCCGGTCAGGAGGTGCCCTGGGGGCCGGACCTCCCGCGGATACGCGGGTTTGATTGGCGCCGCCCCGGCGATCGGTGGCCGGGGCCCGGCCCGCGCCTACCATCGAGCCGCTGTGCCCGCGCTGCGCTTCAACGATCGACGTTGCGCTTCCACGATCGCAAAGGAAACGGTCCTGATATGAGGCACGAGCCCGACAGGGACGACCATCGCATCCGGAACATCGTCATTCTCGGTGGCGGCACCGCCGGCTGGATGTCGGCCGCCTACCTGGCCCAGGCACTGCGGCACACGGTCTGCATCACGGTCGTCGAGCCGCCGGCGGCGCGGCAGCCGGGCGTCGGCAAGACGACGCTGCCGAGTTTGCAGAAGGCCTTCTTCGATGTGCTCGGCATCGGCGAACCGGAGTGGATGCCGGCCTGCGAGGCGACCTTCTCCATGGGCACCAAGTTCGTCAACTGGCGTACGCAGGGCCCCGCAAGCGCCCAGGAGCGCCCGGGTCAGGACGGCACGGACCGCTTCTACCACCCCTTCGGACTGCTGCCCGAGATGGACGGCGTACCGCTGTCGCACTACTGGTTCCGCGACCACTACCACGGCCTGAACCGCGAGCGCTTCGACCACGCCTGCTTTCGCGAACCGCACCTCATGGAGGCCCGCCGCTCGCCGCGGCGCAGCACCGGACGGCCCTTCATGTACTACGCCTGGCACATCGACGAGCCCTCCATGGCCGCCTTCCTGCGCCACCACGCCACCACCAAGCAGGGCGTCGCCCAGGTGACGGACACCCTCCTGCAGGTGCACCGCGACGCGGACGGCTTTCTGGCCGCGCTGAGCACCAAGGGCGGCCGGACGGTGCACGGCGATCTGTTCGTGGACTGCACCGGGAACCAGGGGCAGCTCATCAACGGGGTGCTGGAGGAGCCCTTCTGGGACATGAGCGACCTGCTGCCGTGCGACGCCGCGGTCGCCGCCTCGCTGCCCTATCCCGACCCGGCCGCCGAAGTCCCGCCGTACACCACCGCGTTGGCGATGCCCGGCGGCTGGGCGTGGCACATCCCGCTGAGCGAGCGCTTCGGCACCGGATACGTCTACTCCAGCCGGCACACCGACCCGCAGCGGGCCGCCGAGGACCTGTGCCGCCTGTGGGGAGCGGACCCGCAGCGCACCGCGCTGGGCCACGTGCGCTTCCGGGTGGGCCGCAACCACCGCTCCTGGGTCAGAAATTGCGTGGCCATCGGCCGCTCGTCCTGCTTCCTGGAGCCGCTGGAGCCGTCCGGGCTGCACTTCATCACCGCCGCCCTGCACCGGCTGGTCACCCACTTCCCGGACAAGCGCTTCGACCCCGTGCTCAGCGAGCGCTTCAACCGCGACATCGCCACGATGTACGACGACACCCGGGACTTCGTGCAGGCGCACTTCACCCACTCCCCGCGCACCGACACCCCCTTTTGGCGCGCGGCCCGCGAGCTGCCGCCCAGTGACCGGCTGCGCGAGCGCATCGCCCTGTTCAAGGCGGGCCAGCCGGTGGACGCGCCGGTCGTCGACGAGCACGCCTATTACGCCGACCCCCGGCGGGAGTTCACCAACCTGTGGACCAACGGCAGTTACTACGCGGTCCTGTGCGGCCTCGGTCACCTTCCCGACCACCCGCTGCCCGCGCTCGCGCACCGCGCCGACTCCGTCGCCCGCGCCGCCACGCTGCTGACCAAGGTCAAGGAGGAGCGGCGCCACCTGCTCGCCTCGCTGCCCTCGCACCGCGCATTTCTGGACCGCTTCCGCGCCGGAGGGGGCGGCGGCGAGGGGCCCGAGGAGGAGCCGTACCGTGAAACACGCCATTGACGCCCGCGCCACGAGCCAGGCGCTGTGCGAGGAGCCGCGGCACATCGCGGTGGACGACTACCGCTCGCTGATGAGCGCCTTCCCGACCGGCGTCGCCGTGGTCACCGGCCTGGACGACCGGTCCCGCCCGCGCGGCGCCACCTGCTCCTCCCTGTGCAGCGTCACCCTGACCCCGCCCACCCTGCTGGTGTGTCTGAAGACCACCAGCACCACCCTGGACGCCATCCGCTCGCGCGGCTGGTTCGCGGTCAACCTGCTGCACGCGCGGGCGCGCAGGACCGCCGAGATCTTCTCCTCGCCCGTCGAGGACCGCTTCGCCCAGACGCCCTGGGTCCCTTACGGGCCCGCCCGGGTGCCCTGGCTGAGCCGCGACGCCTTCGCCGTGGCCGGGTGCCGGGTCGCGGGCTTGTCCGACGTCGGCAGCCACACCGTCGTGGTGGGGCAGGTGGCCGACGCCGAGATGTCCGCCGACAACCCGCTGCTGTACGGGATGCGGCAGTTCGCGGCGTTCGCGCCCTACCGGTGAGCGGCCCGCTACGGGGTCAACACCACCGGCAACACCGTCAGTTCAGAAAGGTGAGTCAACCATGCTCAGGAAAGTCGTGATCGTCGGCGGGGGCACCGCCGGCTGGATGAGCGCCTCGTACCTCAAGGCCGCCTTCCAGGGGCGCCTGGACGTCACGGTCGTGGAGTCGAAGCAGATCGACACCATCGGGGTCGGCGAGGCGACCTTCAGCACCGTACGGCACTTCTTCGACTACCTCGGGCTGCGGGAGCCGGAGTGGATGCCGCACTGCAACGCCACGTACAAGCTGGGGATCCGGTTCGAGAACTGGCGCCGCCCGGGCCACCACTTCTACCACCCCTTCGAGCGCCTGCGGGTCGTGGACGGCTTCCCGCTGACCGACTGGTGGCTGTGGCAGCGGCCCAGCGACCACTTCGACCGGGACTGCTTCCTGATCTCCTCCATGGTCGAGGCCGAGCGCTCCCCGCGGCACCTGGACGGCACCCTCTTCGAGCAGTCCTTCTCCGAGGAAGGGGAGCAGACTCCCTTCCGCACCACCCTGGCCGAACAGGGCACCCAGTTCCCCTACGCCTACCACTTCGACGCCGGCCTGCTGGCCACGTTCCTCACCGAGTACGCCACCGCGCGCGGCGCGCACCACATCCAGGACGACGTGGTGGACGTGGCCCTGGACGAGCGCGGCTGGATCAGCCATCTGACCACCCGTGAACACGGCACCATCCAGGGCGACTTGTTCATCGACTGCACCGGCTTCAAGGGGCTGCTGCTGAACAAGGCGCTGGGCGAGCCCTTCGTCTCGTACCAGAAGTCCCTGCCCAACGACAGCGCGGTGGCCCTGCGGGTGCCGGTGGACATGCAGACCAGGGGACTGCGGCCGTGCACCACCGCCAGCGCCATGGACGCCGGGTGGATCTGGACCATCCCGCTGTACGGCCGGATCGGTACCGGGTACGTGTACGCGAGCGACTACTGCAGCCCCGAACAGGCCGAGCGCACGCTGCGCGGCTTCGTCGGGCCCGAGGCGGCGGACCTGGAGGCCAACCACATCCGGATGCGCATCGGCCGCAGCCGCAACTCCTGGGTGAACAACTGCGTGGCCGTCGGCCTGTCCAGCGGCTTCGTGGAGCCGCTGGAGTCGACCGGCATCTTCTTCATCCAGCACGCCATCGAGGAACTGGTCAAGCACTTCCCCGACGCGGGCTGGGACGGCGGGCTGCGCGACGCGTACAACCGCGCGGTGGGCCACTGCATGGACGGCGTACGGGAGTTCCTGGTGCTGCACTACTACGCGGCGGCCCGCAAGGACAACGGCTACTGGCGGGACGCCAAGACCCGTGAACTGCCCGACGGCCTGGCCGAGCGGCTGGAGCGCTGGCGCACCAAGACGCCCACGGCGGAGACCGTCTACCCGCACTACCACGGCTTCGAGGCCTACTCCTATCTGGCGATGCTCTTCGGCCTGGGCGGGGTCCCGCCGCGGCCCGCGCCCGCGCTGGCCCTGATGGACGACAGCGCGGCGACCAAGGAGTTCATGAAGGTCCGCAGCCAGGCGGAGGATCTGGTGCAGCGGATGCCCAGCCAGTACCAGTACCTCGCGCAGATGCACCGAGATGCACAGATGCCCTGAGATGCACGGACACCGAGCGGCCGCGCCGCACACGACAGGGACGACGGGTCCCGCCCCTCGGAAGGGCGGGACCCGTCGTCCCTGTCGTGTGACGCCCGTTCAGTTGCCGTCCGGCGCCTGCCAGGTGGCGGCGCCGAAGCCGAGGTAGATGTCGTCGGCGAAGGTGACACCCGGCAGGTGCGCCGAGTACTCCCGGTGGAACTCCTCGCGGCTGGGCGCGATGTGCTGGCTGCTGCCGCTGATGGCCCGCCAGCCCGGGTGCAGGAACCAGCCGAGCGCCGCCTGCGCGGTCTGCGCCTGTCCGGTGAGCTTGTAGGCGCGCCGGGCCATGTCGAAGGCGTAGGTGGTCTGCCAGTCCTCCTCGCCCCACATCGCCGGCCGCTCCGGGTCGAAGACCACCAACCGGCCTCCGGGCGCGACCAGTTGGCGCAGGTGCGGCAGGATGCGGTCGTACGGCTTCATCAGGAAGATCGCGCTGAACGCGAAGACCATGTCGAACGTGCCGTCCTTGTCGGGCAGGACGTCGAAGATGTCGCGCTGTTCGTAGCGGATGTTGGGCCGGGCCCGGGTCGCGCGGGCGATGTCCAGCATGGCCCCGGCCGGGTCGACGCCGACCACCTCGTCGTAGCGCTCGGCCAGCATGGTGCAGTAGCGGCCGGCGCCGCAGCCCACGTCCAGCGCCCGGCCCCCGCCGGGGAGGTAGGAGGCGAGCCACTCCTGCAGGGAGTACTGGTTGGACTCCAGGCTCGTGGTGAAGCGCTCGAACACCTCCGCGAGATCGTCATAGAGCTTGGGCAGGTCCTGGGTCGGGTCACTGCCGGTGGGGTTGCCGCTCCCCGGCGTGCCGACGGCGTGTGTGGTGTCCATGGGCGGCGAGGCTAATGACGGCGTCCGCCTGCCCGCCATGGACCGGACCACGGGGCGGCGGGCAACTGCGCACCCGCGCGGGACGCGCCCGTACCGCCCGCGCACCGCTGCCCCGCCCGCAGTGTGAAACCACCCGCCGGACGGGCGGGCGGGGGATGCGCCCACCGCTCAGCGCTGCGGGGCGGGGAAGGCGACCGGGCTGCGGCGCCCCGAGCGGTCCACGGCCCGCACCCCGAAGAAGACATTGTCCTTGGACAGGTCCACGGTGCGGCGTGCTGTGTCGCCGACGGCGAGCACATGGGTCCACTCCGGCGCGGTCGTCTCGCGCCACACCACCTCGTACCCGGCAAGGCCCGCGTCGGCGCCGCGCTCCCACACCAGCTCGGTGGAGTTGGTCAGCGCGCTGGTGAGAATCCTGGCGCCCGCCGGGGTGCCGGGGGCGTGCGAAAGCGTCCACAGGGCGGCGCAGTTGACCCGCGCCACCCGCGCGATGTACCCGAAGTCGCAGAACTCGGGCAGGTCGCCGTACTGCTTGCCGTCCACCACCCGCACGTCCTGGTGCTGGTGCGCGTAGTCCTCGGCCGGCTCGGTGAACCGGGCCGCGGGGAAGCCGCGTTCGAGGAAGGGGATGTGGTCGCCGCCGCGCAGATAGCGGTCGCGGCGGTAGATGACCCGCACCCGCATGCCGGTGGCGTCGTTGTCGGCCACATCCCGTACGAAGCGCGCCAGTTGGCGCGAGGGGGAGTCGTTCTCGCCGCCCACGGAGCGGCGCACCTCGGCCTGTTCGGGCGTCTCGGCGGTGGGCACGCCCTCGGCGAACAGGCGCACGGTGTACGGGTCGCGGGTGCCGTCGTCGGCGGTGCTGCTGCCGACGATGTCGTCGGTGAACATGCCCTGCACGTCCCGGCCCGCGGCCTTGAGCCGCTCCGCCAGGTGGGCCGCGCCGTACAGCCCCTGCTCCTCGCCCGCGACGGCGGCGAACACGACGGTGGCGGCGGGGCGTTGAGTGGCCATCACCCGCGCCAGCTCCAGGACGACCGCGACCCCGGAGGCGTCGTCGTCGGCGCCGGGCGCGTCGATGGCGGCGTCCATGGGGTCGGACGCCCGCGAGTCGTAGTGGCCGGAGACGACATAGACGCGGTCGGGGTCGGTGGCGCCGCGCAGGGTCGCCACGACGTTGGTGATCCGTGTCGGGGCGGGGATGCGCGGGCCGGGCTCCTGGACGTAGGACTGCAGCTCCACGGTCATCCGCCCGCCGGACGCGGCGGCGCAGCGCTTGAACTCGGTGTGCAGCCAGTCGCGGGCGGCGCCGACGCCGCGCCGGGGGTCGTCCTGGGCGGAGAGCGTGTGGCGGGTGCCGAAGGCCGCCAGGCGGCGCACGGTCGTCTCCACGCGGCGGCGCTCGATTTTGCGGAGCAGGGCGCGCAGTTCGCGGCCGGGCTCCTGCGCGGTGGCGGGCGGGCGCCCGGCTGACGGGGCGCCGGGGGCGGCCTGCGCGGACTCGGCGGCGAGCGGAACGCCGGCCGCCGCTGCGGTGGCGGCGGCCGTCGCCAGGACGGTTCTGCGGGGTGGGCCGGCGGGCGGTTGCGGCATGGCAAGTCCCTTCCACGGCTGCGTGGGTGGTGTGACGCGTGTCATGGTCATGCACAAGGGGGTGGGAGGCAAGCGCGTCGCCCGCGCGTGGTGCGGCCGCCCGGTGGGAAGGGGCGGGCTGTTGGATCACCCACAGCACCCCCCACACCGCAGGAGTGAGCATGTCCGAAGCCACGACCGGGGCCGGGCCACAGCCCGGGGAGGGCCGCGCGGCCGCCGACCTCGTCATCACCGGATGTACGGCCCTGGTGCACCAAGAGGACGGCATCGGCTTCGTACCGGGCGCCGCGATCGTGGTCCGCGACGGCCTCATCGACGCGGTCACCACCGCCGAGGCGGTGGCCGCCCTGCCCGCCGCCGAACGCCTGGAGGCGCGCGGCCAGATCGCCATGCCCGGGCTGATCAACTGCCATACCCACGCACCGATGGTGGCCTTCCGCGGGTACGCCGAGGACCTGCCCCTCGACGAGTGGTTCAACGACCGGATCTGGCCCGTCGAGACCAATCTGAGCGCACCCGACGTCGCCCTCGGCGCGCGTCTGGCCTGCGCCGAGATGATCAGCGCGGGGGTGACCGCCTTCGCCGACCACTACTTCCTGATGGACGAGGTGGCCGCCGCCGTGGAGGACAGCGGCCTGCGGGCCAACCTCGGCTGGGCCTACTTCTCCTTCCAGGGCCCCGAGGGCCGCGAGCGCTCCCTGGACTTCGCGCTGCGCCGCCAGGGCAGCGCCGGCGGGCGGATCACCACCTCGCTGGCCCCGCACGCGCCCTACACCGTCGACGACGCCGACCTGGCCGCCACCGCCGAACTCGCCCGCGCGCACGGCCTGCCCGTCCACCTGCACGCCGCCGAGAACAAGGAACAGACCGACAACAGCCTCGCCCGCCACGGCCGTACGCCCATCGAGACGCTGCACCGTGCCGGGCTGCTGGACGTCGACCTCCTCATCGCCCACGGCACCGGAATCCTCCAGCGGGACCTGCCGCTGCTCGCGCGCGGCACCGGGCGCATCGGCGTGGCCACCGCCCCCAAGGGCTACCTGAAGTTCGGCTGGGACACCACCCCCGTCCGCCTGCTGCGCTCGGCCGGTATCCCGGTGGGGCTGGCCACGGACGGCGCCGCGTCGAACAACTCCCTGGACGTGTGGGAGAACATGACGCTCACCGCGCTGTCCCAGAAGTCCGCCGAGCGCGACCCGCGCTGGCTGACCGCCCGCCAGGCCCTGGATCACGCCACCACCCAGAGCGCCCAGGCCATCGGCCTGGAGGGGCAGGTGGGGCGGCTGGCCCCCGGCCACCGCGCCGATCTGATCCTGGTGGACCTCACGGGCCCGCACACCCAGCCCGTGCACGACCTCGCCGCCACCCTCGTGCACAGCGCCCGCTCCGCCGACGTCCGTACGACCATCGTCGACGGCCGCGTCCTGATGCGCGAGCGCCGCCTGCTCACCCTGGACGCACCCGCCATCGCCGCCGAACTGCGCAGCCGCCTCCCGGCACTTGTGGACCGCGGCCACGGGCGCCGCATCCAGGAGTACGACGGCTGAGCGCTGCGCTGGAGGTGTGCTCATGAACCCGCGGGCCGGTGGGGTCCGGCCGCGCCCACGCGGCGGAGCCGCACAGCGGCCCGCACCCCTTTCGGGGCACGTAAGCCCACCGGACGGCGGCAGGCCCCCGCAGCACCCGCGCCCCCCGATCCGCGAACGGCCGCCAGATAGCCTTGCGCAATGGACAACTTCAGGTTCGCCGGGCGCCCGGCGCCGGGGCGGGGGCCGCGGTGACGTACGAGATACGTGGCACTGCGACCCGCGCCTCCGGCAGCCCCGCGCGCCCCGGAAAGCTCGTGGCCATCAGTGATCTGCACATCCGCTACGAGGAGAACAGAAAGATCGTCGACGGGCTGTGGCCCGAGTCCGAGCACGACTGGCTGCTGGTCGCGGGCGACATCGCCGAGCGCATCGAGGACATCGAGTGGGCCCTGCGGCTGCTCGCCGAGCGGTTCGCCAAGGTGGTGTGGGTGCCGGGCAACCACGAGCTGTGGAGCGCGCCCGACGACCCGCCCGAGCTGCGCGGCCAGGCCAAGTACCAGTACCTGGTGGACCTGTGCCGCCGACTGGGCGTGGTGTGTCCCGAGGACCCCTTCCCCATCTGGGAGGGCGAGGGCGGCCCGGCCGTGATCGCCCCGCTGTTCACCCTGTACGACTACAGCTTCCGGCCAGCCGGTACCTTCAACAAGACCGCCGCCCTGGAGCAGGCCGAGCGCGCGGGCGTGGTGTGCACCGACGAATATCTGCTGCACCCCGACCCGTACCCGAGCCGCGAGGCCTGGTGCCGCGCCCGGCTCGCGATCACCGAGGAGCGCCTGGCCGCCCTCCCCGAGGACCTGCCGACCATCCTGGT
This sequence comes from Streptomyces sp. UF-297, assembly GCF_058245575.1. Classification (NCBI taxonomy): domain Bacteria; kingdom Bacillati; phylum Actinomycetota; class Actinomycetes; order Kitasatosporales; family Streptomycetaceae; genus Streptomyces; species Streptomyces sp. UF-297. The sequence goes on from NZ_JBSIBZ010000137.1 coordinate 15,100, forward strand.
CAACCACTATCCGCTGGTGCGCGAGCCCACCGACGTCCTGTGGTACCCGGAGTTCGCCCTGTGGTGCGGGAGTGAGGCGACCGCCGACTGGTCCCGCCGCTTCCGCGCGGCGAGCGTGGTCTACGGGCATCTGCACATCCCCCGGCTGATGTGGATCGGCGGGGTGCCCCACCAGGAGGTCTCGCTCGGCTACCCCCGTGAGTGGCAGCCGCGCGACCGGGTCGCGGGCCGCCCCGTACAGATCCTCCCGGCTCCGGCGCGCCCCTGACCCGCGCCCCGGGCCCGCCCGCACGGCCGGCGACCCGGCGTCCCGAAGCGTGGGGCGCCGGGCCCCCGTGCGGGTGGGCTCCCGCCTCCGTACGCCCGGTTGACGCCGGTCTGGGTAGGGTCGACGGGACAGCCGATCCGGCCCCGGGGCCGGGCGACCCCACCACCAGATACGAGGTACAGCCGCTGTGCGACGCCCCCACGGCCGGAATCACGACCGGGTCCACGGACGGGCCCACGACCGTTCCCACGCCCGGCCCAGGACCGAGCGTCCGCACGGCACCCGCCAGGGGCTGGCCGAGGAGCTGCGCCGGATGGACGGCGCCTCCTACGGCCGCTACAAGTCGCTGACCGGCGCCTGGGCCATGCCGGGCTTCACCCTGGAGATCATCCGCGGTCAGTCCGACCCGTACGCGCCCCCGGCCCGCGTCGCCCTGCGCGTACCGGCCCAGGAGGCGGGCTTCCCGCGCGAGCTGTGGGAGTCCCCGGTACGGCGGCGGGCGCTGGCGAGCTATCTGGCCAGGCGGGCCGCCGCGGCCGCGGACCACCGGGCGCTGCGGGTGGACGCCGGCGGCCAGGAGGTCCTGGAGCGCAGCTCCTGCCTCATCGATGCCGACGACGGCTCGGTGACCCTGCGCCTGGGGGCCGAACTGCCCGGCCACGGGCGCCGGATCGACGGCCGCGCCGCCGAGCACATCCTGTGCGAGCTGCTGCCCCGGATCGTGGCGCGCGCCCTGCGGTACGAGGCCCTGGACGCCGAAGAGGTACGCGCCTTCGCCGACACCGTCGAGGACTCCGACGCGCTGCGCGCGGCCCTGCCCGGCCTCGGCCTGGTGGCCTTCGTCGCCGACGGCGCCGTACTGCCCCGGCGCAGCGGCGTGGACGACCGCCCCGCCACCGGCGCGGACGTCGTGCGCTTCGCCTCCCCCGAGGACCTGAAGGTCTCGGTGGACCTGCCGCACGCGGGCACCGTGACCGGCATGGGAGTGCGGGCCGGTGTCACGCTGATCGTCGGCGGCGGCTTCCACGGCAAGTCGACGCTGCTGCGCGCCCTGGAGACCGGCATCTGGGACCACGTCCCGGGAGACGGGCGGGAACTGGTCGTCGCCCGCCCCGACACCGTCAAGATCCGCGCGGAGGACGGGCGCCGGGTCGAGCGGGTGGACGTGCACGCCTTCGTCGACCACCTGCCCAGCGGCGCCGACACCACCGACTTCCGCACCGACAACGCCTCCGGCTCCACCTCACAGGCCGCCTCCCTGTGCGAGGCCGTCGAAGCGGGCGCGCGGGTGCTGCTCATCGACGAGGACACCGCCGCCACCAACCTCATGATCCGCGACGCCCGGATGCAGGCCCTGGTCGCCAAGGACCGCGAGCCGCTGACGCCGCTGGTGGACCTCATCCGCTCGCTCCACCGCGACCACGAGGTCTCCACCGTGCTGGTGATGGGCGGCTCCGGGGACTACATGGAGGTCGCCGACCGCGTCCTGATGATGGACGCGTACCGGCCCGGCGATGTGACCGCGCGGGCAAAGGAGTTGGCCGCTGTGCCGACCGGCCGGACCGTTGAGGCGGAGTCCTTCCCCGCCGTCGTGCACCGCGCCCCCGACCCGGCCTCCCTGGACACCACCGTGCGCGGCCGGGCGCACATCCGCGCCCGCGGCACCGACACCCTCACCTTCGGCGAGCACGACGTGGACCTGCGGGCCGTCGAGCAGATCGCCGACGCGCGCCAGGTGACGGGCATCGGGCTGGCCCTGGAACTGATGGTGCGCCGCGGCCACGTGGACGGCAAACGCACCCTGGCCCAGGCCCTGGACCTCCTCGACGCCGACCTGACGTCCGGCCCCCAGGAACTCCTCACCGTCCGCGACGAGGACTTCGCCCTGCCCCGCCGCTTCGAGGTAGCAGCGGCCCTCAACCGCCTGCGGGGCCTGCGCGTCCTGCGCTGATCACCCCTTACTCAAGGGGCGCGGGGCCGTACCGATATGCGGCTTCGCCGCGTGGGCGCGGCCAACCCCCACCGGCCCGCGGCTTCACACAGCGCAGGGGGGGGGGGGGGGGGGGGGGGGGGGGGGGGGGGGGGG